>JBBSGY010000096.1:0-7925 GCA_038253645.1 Acidimicrobiales bacterium | reverse complement strand
TGTCGCAAAATGAAAGTGGGCGGACGGCCTGAAAAATACACGCTCTGCATCGCTGCGCAAGGCGATATCCACAATGACTTTGACTCAATAACGCAGACAATTTGTGTTGCCATTCGCCTGAAACCATTTTGCGACAGCCTGCGGGGGCGCGATGTGCTCACAGTTCCCCGAGGTTGGTGACGATTACGACGGAATCTTCGCTACAGCGAGAGGTCCGCTGCCGGCTCCGATACGCCAATAAACGGCGCCGACGAGCGCACCATGTGTGAATTGCTTGGCCATTTGAATCGCCGTAATGGGCGACTTGCCGTGGGCGATGAACGCAGCTATTGCAGATGCAAACGTGCAACCGGTGCCGTGGGAGTTGCGGGTTTCCACACGCGGCGCTTCGAGCGTGCACGACACATCGTCGCCGACGACGACATCGACACCTAGCTCACCGCCGGTCACTACGACAACGCGAGCGCCACGCTCGTGAAGATATTGGCCCGCGTGTTGCATTTGCTCAATTGACGCGACGGGCATGCCGGTTAATTGCGATGCTTCGACAACATTGGGCGTTACTACCACGGCATACGGAATGAGGGAATCGACGTACCCGCGAATGGCGTGAGGGTCGATAAGCGGTTGACCGCTTGTCGACGTAAGTACCGGGTCAATAACGAGGTTCGGAAGTTCGCCAAGCGCTGCACGTTTTGCTACTTCGCGCATTATGTCCGCATTGACGAGCATTCCCGTCTTAACAGCACTCACACGCATGTCGGACAACACCGAGTTGATTTGCGCGTCGACAATGGCTGGTGCGAGCGTGAAAACTTCCTGCACGCCGACAGTGTTTTGAGCCGTGACAGCAGTAATGGCGGTTGTACCAAAGACTCCTAACGAGTTCAGCACGCGAAGATCGGCTTGCACGCCGGCGCCACCGCCCGAATCCGAGCCAGCAATAGTCAGCACAACGGGCGGTTCAATCATGCAATTGCACGCAGGATTTCTCGCGTCGAACGTCTCGGATCCTTTGCGCCCATCACGGCACCCATGACGGCCACGCCGGCTGCACCTGCGCTGATACACGCGGCTGCATTGTCAGCACAAATACCACCGAGTGCAAACGTAGGCAAACGGTTGTGTGCAAGTTCTCCGGGACCAAGTGCCGGACCGTACTCCGGCTTCGACAATGTCGGATAGATCGGCGACAGCATTGCATATAACGCTCCCGACGTATGTGCTGCTTCAATATCGGCAATCGAATGACAGGAACGCCCGAATCCGATATTTGACGGCAACTGATCGTTCGCCGCCAGGTGCACTGCAAAGGCATCGAGCTCAGAAGCCAGAGTTGCATCCGATGCAACTATCAAATGCGCTCCAGCGGCATCGACAACCTGTTTGATCGCGAGAGCAAGGTCTCGTCGCTGTGACTCGGCGAGATCCTTTTCTCGAAAAACAATCGCCGGCGCGCCTGCTTCGAGCGCGAGCTCCACAGTGTGAACCAGCGGTCTTTTTGCTCGTTGAGAAGCAAGCCGGTCTGTGAGGAGAAGTAAGCGTATCAAAAACGAGCAAGGCCGGCGTCGTCCGTCGATGCCTGCGCATAATGACGTCGCGGAATGCGTCCGGCGCGTCGCGCCAACCGTCCCCCTTCAACTGCCTTCCGCATTGCTTCGGCCATCATTGCGGGCTGGGGCGACCGCGTTATCGCAGTTGCGAGCAGTACCGCATCACATCCGAGCTCCATCGCGATCGTCGCGTCAGAAGTTGTGCCGATGCCGGCGTCGAGTACCACCGGTACGGAAGACTGCGCAACGATCAGCTCGATATTGTGAGGGTTGCGGATGCCAAGACCACTGCCAATGGGTGCGCCGAGCGGCATGACGGCGGCACAGCCGAGCTGTTCCAAGCGACGCGCGAGCACGGGGTCGTCGTTCGTGTATGCGAGCACGGTGAACCCGTCGCGCGCAAGTGTCTCTGCGGCGTCAAGCAATTCCACTGCATCGGGAAGCAACGTCACTTCGTCACCTATCACTTCGAGTTTGATCCAATTGGTCTTGAGCGCATCGCGGGCCATGCGTGCAGTAAGCACCGCGTCACGTGCAGTGAAACAACCTGCTGTGTTAGGAATGCATTTGACTCCGGCTGCTGTCAGCGTGTCGAGAACAGACGCACCTTGCGTTGCGTCAAATCGTCGCATGGCTACTGTTGCAAGCTCTGCCCCCGACGCTTGGATCGCGTTGCCCAGCTGTTCGAGGTTGCTAGCGCCGCCGGTGCCGATGATCAATCTGGATGAGAATGTTTCGGCAGCCAACACGAAAGGGTCGTGCATTTTCAGCCTCCTTGCGCTGCAACAAGTATCTCGATCTGATCGGTCTCTTGAAGTACTTCGGTGTCCCAAAGGCTCCGGGGGATAACTTCTCGATTGCGCGCAACGGCAATGCCGGCCCGTCCGCTTCCAATCGTGTCCACGAGTGTTCCGACGGTCGTGTGCTCATCGAGACGGTGATTGTTGCCGTTCAGCAAAATGATCATACGGAGGCACTGTCGACGAGCGCGCTGAAACGTTGCGGGTGGAATGGAGCTGCAACTTTTGGCGGAGCCTCGCCCAAGAGCTGCGAAACGATCACATCAGCACTCAATGGAGTGAGCAACATTCCATTGCGATAGTGACCGGTAGCGATGGAAAGTCCATCAATGCGGGTAGGTCCGAGGATCGGCCCGCAATCGGGAGTGGTCGGACGGTGGCGCACGACTGCTTCGACGAGTTCCAACTCGTCCACGTCAGGTACAAGACGACGCGCGTCGTCCAACAGGCGGTGAACGCCTCCCGCAGTCAGACGTTCGTCGAATCCGTGCTCGTGCGAGGTTGCACCCACGACAAGTTCACCGTTGTCGCGAGGCACTAAATAGACTTCGAAACCTCGGACAATACCTCGAACCACTTTTGTCACCAATGGATCGTGTTGTGGCCCTTGTAGACGAAGGATTTCACCCTTTACCGGGCGAACGTCGGGCAGCACATCTGTTGGAAGCCCGTCGATCTGGCGTGAACGCGCGCCGGCCGCCAGCACAACTGTCGATACCTCCATGTGCTCGCCACCGGCCGTCGTTACACCGTTAACGGTGTTGCAGCTGATGCTGATGGCGCCAATGTTGGAGAGTTGAAACTCGACACCGGAACTTCGGCACGCAACTATCAAGGCCTCGACGAGTTGACGGTTGTTGACCTGATGGTCGCCTGGTATCGACAGACCGCCACTTATCGAAGGAGCGAGTCGAGGCTCTGCCTGGCGGCACTGTCGCGACGTCAACCGGTACGTTTCGGCTCCTTGCGATTGGTAGAAGTTGTCCATTTCATCGATGCGCGCGGTGTCGTCACTATCGAGGCCGACTAAGAGCGTGCCATGCTCGCGATAGTCCACGGACGTGTTCGACGCGCGTTCCAGGTCACGAACGAATGACGGAAAGAGTCGGGCTGACTCGGCATTCAGGCGAATCAATGCTTCTTCGCCATATCGAGCTTCGAAAGTCGGTGCGAGCATTCCCGCTGCGGCCCACGATGCACCTCGCCCGCACGCGCGGTCGAAAACGGTTACCGGCAATCCACGGCATGCCGCGCGCCACGCTATTGCGAGCCCTATCGTGCCGCCTCCGATGACTGCGACTTTGTTCACAACGACTCTCGTTGTCGGAGAGCGCTGTCGATTGCCTGATGAAGCTCTTGTGTCGCGAGCGCCGGATCGGGGGCATTCGCGACGGCGCCGACAACTGCGACGCCATGGCACCCTGCCGCAAGCAAATGGGGCACTGACCTGGTCGTGACACCCGCAATAGCGATAACCGGAATCGGTGACGCGTCAGCGGTTAAGGCAAGGGCATCAACGCCAAGTGGCTCCGGAAGTTCAACCTTGGTCGACGTGGCGAAAACAGGGCCGAAACCCACGTAAGCCGCTCCGCTGCGGGCGTGTTCAAGCGCCGCCTGCGCGGACCGGGCCGTTCCGCCGATGATCGCGTCGGGACCCATGAGCTCGCGCGCGACGGCGACGGGAAAGTCATGCTCGCCGACATGAACACCATCGGCTTTTGTGGCCAGGGCAACGTCAATTCGATCGTCGATTATGCACCGCACACCAGCGGCATGGCAGGCGTCGACGACCGCGCTTGCGATATTCAACAGTTCGCGATCCGTCAGAGACTTCGCGCGCAACTGCACCAATGGTTGGCCGGCGGAAAGTATCTGTTCAACCAGCGCAAGCGGCGATTCGTCTTGCACTACATTAACGATGACGTGTAGCCGTTCAAGCATTCGGATCGACGTAGACAGAGCCTCCGGCCGATGAAATCTCATCGGACTTCTTGCGCATTCCGAGTTCTATTGCAACATTGTTGTCGACACCTTGTGCCGCTGCATAGTCGCGTACGTCCTGACTGATGCGCATCGAGCAGAACTTCGGGCCACACATCGAACAAAAGTGCGCAGTCTTGGCCGCCTCGGCCGGGAGTGTTTCGTCGTGGAACGAACGCGCTGTGTCGGGGTCGAGGCTGAGTTCGAACTGGTCTTCCCAGCGAAACTCGAATCGGGCCTTACTTAACGCGTCATCTCGGATCTGTGCGCCAGGGTGGCCCTTCGCTACGTCCGCAGAGTGCGCAGCGATCTTGTAGGCAATCATGCCTTCACGCACGTCGTCACGGTTTGGCAGACCCAGATGTTCCTTCGGAGTGATGTAACACAGCATCGCGGCGCCGTACCAACCGATCATTGCGGCACCTATCGCGGACGCAGTGTGGTCGTGCCCGGGAGTGAAGTCGGTTACAAGTGGGCCGAGAACATAGAACGGAGCGTCGTGACAAAGCTCTTGTTGCAAGTCGACATTTTCCTTGATCTTGTGCATCGGAACGTGGCCCGGGCCCTCGATCATCACCTGCACGCCGTGACCCCAAGCGATTTTGGTGAGTTCTCCGAGGGTGCCGAGCTCGGCGAACTGAGCTTCGTCGTTTGCGTCGGCGATCGAACCGGGCCGAAGGCCGTCTCCGAGCGAGAACGTGATGTCGTACTGCGCGAGCAGTTCGCACAACTCTTCGAAGTTCGTGTACAGAAAGTTTTCCTGGTGATGGGCAAGACACCATGCGGCCATGATCGAACCACCCCGGCTGACAATGCCGGTAACGCGCTTCGCTGTCATCGGCACGTACCGAAGCAGTACACCGGCGTGCACGGTTATGTAGTCGACACCCTGCTCCGCCTGCTCAATGATTGTGTCTCGATACACGTTCCAACTCAGCTTTTGTGCGTCACCATTGACCTTTTCGAGCGCTTGATAAATGGGAACGGTGCCGATCGGAACAGGGGAGTTGCGCAGGATGTGCTCGCGCGTCGAGTGAATGCGCGGCCCGGTCGATAAGTCCATGACGTTGTCGGCCCCGTAACGAGTGGCCCAACGCATTTTCTCTACCTCTTCGTCGATCGAGGAGGTAACCGCAGAGTTGCCGATGTTGGCATTCACTTTTACAAGGAAGTTGCGCCCGATTGCCATCGGTTCGCTTTCGGGATGATTGATGTTGCCCGGAATGACGGCGCGCCCCGCGGCGACTTCCGATCTCACGAACTCGGGCGAAAGATTTTCACGAATGGCAACGAAGTGCATCTCAGGCGTAACTTCACCGCGCCGCGCATACGTAAGTTGTGTCGGTCGACACCCGGGTTTCGCTTTGAGAACGGCACCGTTGGTGAGCGGCGCCTCGCTTTTTGATGCGGCGCGGCGTCCGTCATCGCGAGGAAGTGGATTGCGGGGAGTGCTTACCGGCTCGACGTCGTCGCGTTCCCGAATCCAAGGCAGCCGAACAAGAGGCAGCCCGTATCCGCCGGGAATTGCGGGGCCGGTCACGTCGTAGAGATGAACCGGGTCATTCGGCCCATCAGGTGAATCCGACAGATTCACTTGTGTGAACGGTACGCGTATGTCGGGTCTCGGGCCTTCGACGTAAATCTTTTCCCTACGAGGGTCGGCGCGTTCAGTCATCAATTTCCTCCGCCGGCATTATCCGGATCAGGTCATCGGTCGGTGCGCGCCTCGCACCCTCTCAGCCCGTGGATCGTCGAACTCCCGTTTCAGTTGTCAGACATGATACTTGCACGCATTCCGATCGTTGTGAGAACACGTCCACCGAAAGCGCAAGCGGTGATCCGCGCCCGTCGTCAGAGTTTCCTGCGTCGTTACCGTGATCTGCACGCTGGTTCGGCTGATCACGGCTGGGAAGCCGCAGCAAACGCTATTTCAGCCATCCAAATTGCAACAGATGATCGACTGACTGACGGACGGACGGACGGACGCGATCTCACGATCCGATCGGTTCGCCCACGCGATCTCATCTCCAGATGACCAGTTTGACGCAATAAGGCGTCAAGAGGGGCGTGTGGGTTAACGTGCCCGAAGCTACGATCGATGGCGGCACGCACGGTTGGGGGATTGCCGGTGTCCACGAGAACGACCCGCAGCTCGGCTCGCCTCGTTGCTGTGTTCGCCCTGCTTACTTTGGGACCACTCGCCGGCTTGACCGTCTTTGCCAGTCATGTGGCAACCGACTCGACGCGCAAGCAGATCGACGACAAACTGCGCTCGGTTGCTGTCAGCAGCAGCACGTTTGTTCAGTCGGACACAAAAAGCGTCGCTGAGATCGTGGAGTCGTACGCGATGCGGCCAACGATCACAAACGCGCTTCAGGATCGTCGAATCGATGATGCGGAACAGCCGGCGATCGGTTCTGGATTGAGCGACCTCGCTCACAGCAAAGAAGGTCTTGTGGGGGCATCGATTGTTGACACAAATGGACGAATAATTGCCATCTATCCGAATCAACCCGGCCTTGTCGGCAAAGATCTCAGTGGCCGCGATTGGTTCATCGGGGCGCGATCAACCGGACGCAGTTATGTCTCATCAGCGTTTCCCGCAGCGATTGCAGGTGCGCCACTTGTCGCTGCCGCTGCTATGCCGATACGCGCACCGTCACAAGACGGACAACAGGGCGAAGTCGTAGGCTACATGGCGGCCGGTTATGCTCTCACCGCGGTCGAGAAACAGGCGCAGACCGTCGCCAAGACACTCGACATTGCGCTCACCGTCACGGATCAGCACGGGACTGTCGTGGCCAGACCCGACGCCGCGCCGACAACTCTTGTCTCGCGTGTCGATGACTCACGAGTAAAGGCGGCACTATCGGGAGCCACGGGACTCGCCGAAATCAAGGATGGCCGCGGTCAGGTGCTGTCCGCATATGCAAGCGCGCCGGATATTCATTGGGTCGTCATTGCCGAGGTTCCGGCCCGCGTCGCGCTGGCGGATATTGAATCGGCGCGGCGCGCGATCTTGGGCGGCGCGTTCTTCTTGGGAATGGTGATTGTTGCGAGTTTGGTACTCATGGCAGTCACGTTCCGACGACGCGCGGAATCCGAAACCCAACTTGCGATCGCGCGCGATCAGGCCATGGAGGCTTCGAGACTCAAGTCAGAGTTCGTTGCCAACATGAGCCATGAGATTCGTACCCCTATGAATGGCGTGATCGGCATGACCGATTTGGCGTTGCGAACAGATCTTTCCCGTGAACAACGCGACTACATAGAAACGGTGCAACATTCGGCCGAAGCTCTACTTTCGGTGATCAACGACATCTTGGATTTCTCCAAGATCGAGGCGGGAAAGCTTGACCTCGACGAGACCGACTTTGAAATTCGCTCCACCGTGGAAGACTTGGCGTTGCTCCTGGCCGGTTCGGCACAGGTCAAAGGTTTGGAGCTGGCGATATTTGTGGCAGCCGACGTGCCCGCAACGGTACGTGGCGATCCTGGCCGGTTGCGCCAGATCTTGCTCAATCTCGCCGGGAACGCCGTGAAGTTCACCGATAACGGGGAAATCGTTATTCGATGCGATTTACTCGACACG
>JBBSGY010000095.1:0-7944 GCA_038253645.1 Acidimicrobiales bacterium | reverse complement strand
GAATCTCGTCCCTTTTGTGAGGCGATGCCGCGTACCGTACTGAGTCAACAGCATTTGCGATTGAATCGACGTGCTCTAACTTAGGAAAAGTTCTTGCCAACTCATTAGCGAATCCCCTTGAAACGGCAACCACTCGTCTTGTGCGCCGACCTGAGAGTGCCCATCGTTCAAGGCCTCGTTGTACCGTCTGAGTGATCTGGTTATTCAGTCGATAGATCAGGAACGGTCGACTCGCACGCGAGCCTTCCGAAATTCGAAAATAAGTGACAGCGCAAAAATGAACCGTCATAACATCGACCGTCACGAGTGTTTCTGCGCCATGAGAATGGGTGATCGCTTGGGGATTCAATCGCTGAAGAACTTTTACTGTCAGCGTGCCGATCGTTGCCACGAAAACTACGTTGAGAAGCGCTGGCCGTTCAGAAACGACCCATTTGACAACCTTCAGACGCTCATGAGTGATGTCGCAATTCGAAGTCACACAGACCACCCTGCGTCCTTCACTCAAAAGATGCTCGACATGACGCTTCACAATGCGCGCTTCACCCCCGTTGGTATTTATTGATCGTGCAATAACGATGAAATCGAATCGGCCGACCGGATCGCGACTTACAAACTTCCGCTTCGCCTGAGCTGTAATGCCGAGCAATGCGCCGATTGCGCTTCGTTTGGTAAGCGCAATCACGCGTGCGCCGCTCGTAGGTGGGGGCGGCGGTCGGGCGGCGGTTTCTTCGATTGGCGAACGGGGTCACTTCTGAGAGTCAGACCGATTGCCAACCACAAGACCATCGCTATCGCGCCCGAAGTCACAATTCCGAAAACCAACTGGAAAGGCACACTCGTTGCGTACGCCGCACAAGCGCGTTGTAACGGGTCATCGTGTCGAAGCCGACGACATGCGAATACCGACCAAGACAGAATGATCGCAATAAACATCCCGCCCATTAATCCGCCCATTACCCTCAGGACTTCTACGAGCGTCGAGTCCGTATTCACAAATCCGCTGTTGTCTTGTGACGAGAGCCGAGCAGAGGCTCCCGCAGACCCCGCGCCCAACCCAAGGGGGTCCATGAATGCATGCGGTAACACCGCTGATTGGTTGTGGATGCGAGTTTGCAGGCTGTAATCGGAAGCACCCGCAGCAGTTGTCGCAGAAAATCGGTGCGCAACCACTGTGTTGGCTTGAGGCAGCAACAGTCCCATCACAAGAAAGGTTGCCGTCCCTATCGAGGCGATTTTGAACAGATCCGGGCGTCCGGCGAGCGCTAAGCAAACGGCGGCAATTGCAAATGCAATCCAGCCAACACGCACCTGAGATATGGCGAGGGCGACAAGGCCAACTGATGTCGCAATCGTAGAAATCCGCCACCGAGGAAACTGGCTAACGACGAGCATAAGGAATACGAGAACGAGGGCAAGCGTTCCCGGCGAGTTCAAAGAACTGAAGACCCGGACATCAAACGGCTTCGCTAGCCCAAACGATGTGATCTTGTCAGCCACGTTTTGCATCCATCGCCGGTCCCAAGGAGGCAATAGGACCCACTGCACCAATCCGTAAGCACCAAGAAACAATGCGCCCAGGACGCAATTTCGCCCGATACACGCCGTGAGGTCGGCTTGGTCCACCCGCGCATTCACGACAAACAAGCCAAGGCCAATAGGTGCCAAGTAACCAATCGTTGCAACGAAGGCCGCCGTCAGTCCGTTCTGCAGCACCCCGGAGACAAGGGCATAAAGCAGTGCAAACGCGGTCGCCACGAATATAGAAGGCGATTTGACGTGCGGGCGCACCAAGGTGAAGAACAGTCCAGCGACTGACACGACGATCGGCACAATCAGAATCAGCGAGTTCGGTCCTTGAAACCCGTGCAAGTCAACTATGCGCCGCAATAATGGCGCCGAAACCCACATCCAAAAAGCAAACGTTACGTAGTCGAGATCGCGACTCCTCACGATCATTGGAACAGCAAAACACAACGCGATAATTGGTGCTGCTAGGGATGCGACCGTCGCCGATGTGATCGAAATGAGGACGATAAAAACAAAGAACGTTATCGACGTCGTCTCGCCGGCATTAAAGCGCCCGCCAAGGGCTAGAGGCCTGCGCGATCCGGCTTTGCGGGCTTTTTGCTGAACGTTCATAAACCTTCGCTAGTCTATAGCGATTCCACTGGAGACTTCCGACCTTCGCTCAACGATTGCGAGTGCTGATAGCGTGCGACCGCTCGGCAACATTTCAACTCGCCGAACTTCATAACTCGGGTTGGTGTCGCGTGTTTTCGACGGAAAGTTTTTGGAAAGCCAGCATCTTCTTGCACCGCTCCGGGCACACAAGATCGGCGCGCATAATCAAATCAGCCTTGTATGCCGTTCACGGGGCAATCTTGCCTCCAACCGCAATCCTTGGCGAAGACGTCCAGTTGGGCCATTATGGACTCGGCGTTGTCATTCACCCGAGCGTTTCCATTGGCAATGGGACTCTCATTTGGCACCGAGTTACCATCGCAGTTCTCGCACCTCCTGGGCATCCGGCAAAGGTGGTCATTGGCAAGAATGTCACGATAGGGGCCGGGGCAACGATCGTCTCTCCATTCGAATCATCGCTATCTATCGGCGACAACTCCGTGATCGGGGCGAACGCCGTTGTTACGCGGGACATTCCCCCAGGCGTGGTATTCGCTGGCAACCCAGGACGGGTGCTACACGAAGTCGGAAAGGGTCGTTCGACTAACTTCCGCTGAACCAACTCGTTCGAATGCTCCGAATTCCAAAGCACGGTTGATTCCATTTCCATTGAGACCACGATTGATGATCGAATTCAACCTCCGCGTCGAAAGCAAGTACAATCGCTATTGAGCATCGGATCCAACACCGGCAGGCTTGGACTCCGCCTTATCAGTGACGTCGACCACTCCTTCCGTGTAGTACGGATTGTCGTACGAGTACATCGCGTCATCCGTAACACCGTTTACGACGATTCCCGCAAGCCCAGCGCGCGAACCTTCCGCCATTACGACGGCCTTTTCAACTTGGCCTTTGCGAGCAGTATTGACTCGCGCAACAAGCAACATTGCGTCGGCATGGCTTGACAACACCATTGCGTCCGAGACTGGCAGCAGTGGGGCCGAGTCGACAATCACATATTCGGCGACACGACGCAGCTGATCGAACACATCAGCGATGCGCGCGCTCGATAACAACTCCGCCGGGTTTGGCGGCAACGGACCAGATGCGAGCAGGAAAGCTTCGCCTTCAACGGGCAGCTTCTGCAATGCATCGGCAACCGGTATGTTCGACAACATAATTGACGTAAGCCCGACCTCGTTTGAAAGTCCGTAGAACTCGTGCAGTCGTGGACGGCGCAAGTCGGCTGCAACAACTACGACTCGCTTGCCCGACCAGGCGAGAGCAACTGCAAGATTGGCCGCGGTTGTCGACTTCCCGTCGCCGGCCACGGCACTTGACACTTGAATGACCTGAAGTTTGCGACCAAGCGTGAGGAACTCGAGATTTGTGCGCAGACTGCGGTACGCCTCTGCAACCGGTGAGCGCTGGTCGAGCAACGTAATTGCTTTTGCCTCTTGCTCATTGTTCCAGTTCGGAACCTTGGGAATCGAACCGAGAATGGTTACCTCAGGCAACCACTGGCCCAACTGCGAAGCCGAACGCAAACGGTCATCCATGCGATCGATCAACAAAGCGCCGCCAACACCAATCAACAGACCGAGCACCAATGCGAGTGCGATATTGCGCAATGGCTTCGGCGCGGAAGGTGCAGTCGGAATCTCCGCTGCCGCAAGCGGCTGTGCGGTGTTCTCATGCACCAACACCAACGCTTGCGTCGCGTTGTATTGCGATTGCAGTTGATCATGCTGGCTCTGCAATGCGGCAACTTGCGCGCGCAGGTCGTTCGCATTTGCGGCCTTGCCGGCAATCTGCGAGTTGAGCTGATCTATCTGGCTTTGCAGCTGCTGCTGTTTCTGCTGCACGGTATTTCCAATCGACAGCAAACGGTTGACGTCGCTTTGCTCGCCGACTTTCAAGTACGCGTCGGAGTACGCGTTCGCAGCCGCCTGTGCAACGGTCTTCGATTCACTAACTGCAGAAATTGTGAGGACGCGAGTATTGGTAACTCCGGCTGCGGAAATGCTCTTAACCTGCGCCACACGTGCTCCAAGCGCTTGGTCGGCAAGCAGCTTCACTGCGGGCGACTTCAAAACCTGCACCTGGGTCTGAATTTGGTTCTGTGTCTGGTTCGGGTCTCCCAATGCAGCGCCCGTTCCGGCAATATCTTGCTGGGCCGAGATCACGACCTTCGACGATGCCGTGTACACCTTCGGCGTCATAAACGACACCACTGCCGCCACCAAGACGCACGCAACAACTGAAGCGAGAATGATCCACTTGCGCCGTTTCAAGATCTCGACGTATTGACGAATGTCAAATTCGTCTGAGGCAATGCTCGTGTCCATGCTGCTCCGAAGTAAGAAAAACGGTGTGTTTTGCTGAGACGCTAGCGGGTCGATCACTCACCGTGCCGGTCATCTGTCGCACCCGACGCGTACGATGGCCGCAAAAGGCCATGTACAACCATTTTTGGGGACTGACATTTTCTTATGAGACGACGCCTCTTACGCACGCTTGCTTTGATTCTGTTCATCTGGGCCGTCGCGGCAGCGCTCCTGCTTGTGTTCGGCTACACCGAAGCCAAAGCTGGTCAACGGCATCTCACAGCGGCTAAAGCTTCCGCTCGGAGCGACGGCCTGCGCACGGGCGCAATCGATGCAGACCTGCGCAACGCCAAAAATTCCATGGGAGCGGCACACAGCAAGCTGGCCAGCCCGGTGCTATTTCCGATTCGTCCCATCCCAATTGTCGGACACCAGCTCACGTCGGCCATTCATCTGAGCGGCGCAGGCGCGACAGCGTCTTCTGTTGCATACGACACTCTCACGAAGGTGCGCGCCCTCGAAGGTGAGAGCAAAACCGATCGCGCCGCAACGCTCGCGAAAATCGCAACTATCTGCTCCGAGCAAAGCAAGCGCCTTGGCGATGTCGATCTGGGCCCGAGCAGCGGACTCATGGACTCGTTGATGAAAGCGCGCACCGACGCCTCGCATCAGCTCAGCTCGTTGCAAACGGGCCTCATTCGGGGTGGCGCTGCGAGCGACGGCCTGTCCAACTTGCTGGGCAAGCCCGGCAACTACCTGCTCATCGCCGCCAACAACGGTGAGATGCGCAACGGGTCGGGCATGTTCCTTCAGGCCGGCGTGCTCCAAACCGGCAACAACAAGCTCACGTTGACAGGCATGAGCTCTGCCGGGTCAATCACTGCTCCCGCCGAAACGGTCACGTGGCCACCCGACATCGAGAAGAACTGGGGCTGGCTCGGCCAGAAGGGTGACTTTCGTGACCTCATGCTGTCGCCCCGCTACGACGCAAACGCGCCACTCGCGAAGCAGATCTGGGAGCAGGGCGGTCGCCCGAAAGTCGACGGGGTGATCACTCTCGACGTTGCAATGATGCGTTCGCTTCTCGCAATCACCGGGCCTGTAACTGTCGACAACGTAACTTTCAACTCGTCGAACGTCGAGCGCTTGCTGCTTTTTGATCAGTACAAGGCCACAGGCTCCGCACAGGCAAACGTCGAACGCCGAGAGGCTCTTTCGATAGTTGCCGGCGCCGCATTCGAGAAGTTCACAGCCGGCGCGTGGGATGTCACGACCGCCGCGAAGGAGCTGAGTGCCGCGGCGCAGGGTCGTCACCTGCTCATCTGGTCTGCCGACAAGCAAATGAACGAACGTTGGGTCACCGCTGGAGTAAACGGCGGCGTGCGGGCGAACAACACGATGCTCGGCGTCATCAACCTCGGCACCAACAAGCTCGATCAATTCTTGAACATCGACGCGTCGATGGACACCACGAAAGACATTCGCGCGGTCGACACCACGCTGACCGTGAAGCTCACGAACACGGCACCGAAAGACGGACTCCCTTACGTGCTTGGTGGCGTTGCAAGCGACGACATCCCCGAAGGCTCCTACCGCGGCATGCTGGCGTTCTCGCTTCCGGCGGACTTGGCAAACGCGCACTTCGACAACAACCTGCCGTTGTCGGTTTCGGGAACCGACGGCGCCTCGCAACTGGTCGCTACGGCTGTCGATGTACCGCGTGGCAATTCACAGACTTTCGTGCTGCACTATGCTCGTCCAAGCTCGACGCAGGGCACGGTGGTCGGCCCGTCGGCGCGCATTCCCGCGATCAATTGGAGCTATCGCAACTCTCGCTGGACGGACAGTAGCGATCATAAGATCACTTACTGAAAGTGGCCGCGTTAACGCTAAATGAACAGTTTTTTCCTTACCTGGAGCGGTCCAGGAGGTCTCACCTCGTGTTCCGAGACCACCGTCGGCGGTCCAGCGGCTGAACCGGCCAAAAAGGACCTTTTTCGACCCACATCGCCGAATCGGGCTTGCTAACTTGTCGATCATAAGTTTCCCCATTGTAAGGACGGACACTATGACCGCTCGCAAAACTATCTTTGGAGCTCTCGGAGCGACCGCCCTTGGCGCTTCTCTTTTCTTCTCACCGCTCTCTGCCGGCGCTGCGCCGCAGGGCGATCCAGACCCGGCGCACCATTCGACGAACGTCAACGACCGCGACCCGGCTCACCACCAACCGCGTCTCGTGTGCCCGACTAGCCAGGGCCAACGCAGCTGCAAGTACGTGCCGGTCAAGGGCTTCAACAATCAAGGCCACCCTGTTCCGCCGGCCAACGACAATGTGACGCCGAACGGTGTCGACAATGACTCCGCCCACCACTCGACCGACAGAAAAGATTTCGACCCGGCCCACCACCAGCCGACACTTCAGTTCGTCGGTGGTAGCTGGCAGCTCGTTGCAATCCCCGGTTTCGACCTCGACGGCAACAGCGTCTAACCAATCTCTTGCGTTGAAAAAGCCCCTCGCTCCGGCGGGGGGCTTTTTTGCTGCCCGAGTTTTCCCCGTTGTGTGCACTCAGCTCCATTCTGCGGATCCACATGCACACAACCGACACGCCGCCACATCGTTGTGTGCACTCAGCTCCCCGATGCGGACCCTGGCGCACACAACACCCCACTGCCCACTGCCCACTGCCCGCCAGCCCGCCGCCGCCCGACACGACCGTTGTGTGCACATGGGTGCGCAAAACGGACCTCGGTACACACGAAAGCGCATAGCTGCGGATGCACAACGCGTTACCGTCGAGTCAAGCAACGCCGATGTCGCACGTACCGACCACCTTTCCCTTGTAACTTTGTTCCACATACCGTGGATTGTCGCGTGCGAAGGCCCGCACCATTTCGGGTAATTCTGACGTCGGCGCATTGACCACGGCATCGATCACCGCCACGAGCTCTTCGTCAAAGCCGTGGTCGATCCTCACGTCAACCGAGCGCCCGTGCCCTTGGTTGACGCGAAAGTTCGCCCAATTCAACGCCAGTCTCTTTGCATTCTCATGATCGTGAAACCGGCGCACCAGATACGCGATGGCGGCCCCCGGAGTATTTGGAATCGGTTCTGCAAGCGCTTGTGCAATCTGCTGTTCGCCGAACATCCGATTGCGCGAGATGATTCCGCCCAACAACGCGTCAGTGAACCGAACCTGTTGTGGATCCTCGCTTACCGTACGCAAGAGGTGCTCGAAGTAGATCGCTTCCTCATAAGTCATGCGTCCGTACCCGGACTGCTGTCAATGTTGGTCGAGCCTATGCATCGCGCCGTCCAGACTGCCAACGCTGGTGACTCCATCCGTGTTGCCAGTCTTACCCTGATATTTCAGCCGACCCTGATTTGACGCTGTTGACAGTGTGATCTGCGCCGGTTACTCGTGTTGTCGATCTACATCGACCAAACGACGTGAACTTTGTAATTCGAGACGCGTTGGATCAAGGGTTTGTGATT
>JBBSGY010000094.1:0-7969 GCA_038253645.1 Acidimicrobiales bacterium | reverse complement strand
GAATACAGCTGGTCCGAGTGGGCGATGAACGGCACGAAGATCGTCTACACCGCTCGCAAGGGCGACGAGGGCGCGCCCGAAGCGATCTACTTGATGAACCCGGACGGAAGTGGGCGACAGCAGCTCACCACCAACGCGTGGCGCAACGGACAGCCGAAGGTCTCGCCTGACGGTCGCACAGTGCTGTTCACATCGTTCTGGAACGAGTACGAGAAGGTCGGTCTGTATTCAATCGACCTCTCGACACTCGAAGTGACAAACATCTCGGCCGAGCAATCGACGGTGGGTGGATTCGACAGTGACCCGAGGTTCAGTCCGGACGGTCGCCAAATTGTTTTTGCCAACTCGGGCGTGCCCGGAATTCCGACGCAACCGACTCGTGTCGGACTGATGAACGCGGATGGCACCGACCGCCGCTTGCTCACGCACGACAGTTACTACAACACCGACCCAGCACTGTCTCCCGATGGCCGGACGGTAGCGATCGCGAGTTATCGCGGAAAAGGACACCCGCGTCTTACAGACGAAAGCCGGGACTATCTCGTGAAGTTGCAGGACTGGATGCTCGTACTGCGCGACACGCATTCCGACAAGGAGACCGTGCTCAACCAGGGCAAGGCATGTTTCGAACGCGCGCCACAAGTGCCGTGCACACCGCTGGAAGGCCCTGCGTTCGTCCCGGTTTGGACACCCGATGGCTCGGCGGTTGGCTATGTATCAGTATTGTCATCGAAAACCGTCTGTATCTGTGTGGCGCGCGCTGACGGATCAGAGTCGACGAAGCTCGTCTCGAGCGACGACCTTGCCATCACGTGGTTTGACTGGATCGTCCCAGGTTCGTCGCCCGCTACGGCCGTGCACGATCGCGACATCGGCGCGTACGCGCGCAACAGCCACCTCCTCGTCGGCGGCGGTGGATCTAAAGGGGGTCTGGCGATCGCGATGACAAGCCCGGATCGCTGGACGACGACACCGGTCCCAATGCCAAACGGATTGGTTCCTCTGACCGCGCGATGGAGCGCGGACCGCCGTTATCTGGGTTTCGTGGCGAAAGTGCCCGTCGACCCGAACGGTTTCGATCCAGGTCCGAAACCACCACCGGGTGCCAAGCGAGAGGTTCACTTCACGCTCGATGAGTTGTCACTCCTCTTCGTGCCACCGGCTCAGGCGGATGATCGCGCAGCCGAGCAGCTCTTTGTTGCTGATTCGACCACGGGACAGATCCGCCAGGTAACGATGCCATGGACGGAGGACTATAGGGACGGCTTGCGTGACGGCGAGTTGCGCGGCAACGTCGACATCGACTTCTCGCCGGACAATCACTCCGTCGTCTTCACAAACACATCCGACCAAGGTGAGTCGTTCATCGTGCGCATGAATCTCGACACCGGTGATGTACTGAACCTCACCAACGGCACATCGGGCGCAGTTTCGGTTGTCGACGCCAACCCGCGTTACTCACCTGACGGCTCGCGTATCGCATTCAACTCCACGGTGGGTTTCAACAGTGACATTTACACCATGCGATCCGATGACGGTCGTGACGTACGCAACCTCACCGACGACGACTACTTCGACACATCGCCGGCATGGTCCCCCGACGGTCAGTGGGTTGTCTACAGCAGCTATCGGGGCCACGATAATTTGAAAGCATTACGTGACGAAACTACGCCGGCGGACGATCACGGCATTCCTCTCACTGATTGGTACCTCGTGAAACTCAATGTTCGTACCGGGGAACGCCAGGTGCTCACTGCGCCGGGCGACTCACCGGCGTTCAACCCGGTGTGGGCGCCCGAAGGTGATCGGATCGCATTCATCTCGACCAAGGACGGTCAGCCTGACGTATTTGTCATCGGTGCTGACGGAGGCAAGGCGCGCCCGATGCAGGTGACGCGCTTGACGCACGAGACGTTCTTGGACTGGCGATGACACTGAAAGTCACGGCAGTCGTCGTGAACTGGAACACTGTCGATCTGCTCGATCGTTGCCTGACGTCACTGGCTCAATACGGTTTTGGCGACGCGATGGATGTGGTGGTTGTCGACAATGGATCAGCCGACGGCTCAGCGGATCTCGTGCGCAACCAATGGCCCAACGTGCATCTCATTGCGAACAAAGAGAACCGCGGTTACATCCAGGCAAACAACCAAGGGATGAACGCGGCGCGCGGCGAGCATCTCTTGTTGATCAACTCCGACGCGTTTCTCACTCCGGGCGCGCTCGACAAGATGGTCGGATTGCTGGATGATCATGCGGACGCTGCTGTTGTCGGACCGCGCCTCGTGTATGGCGATGGTTCTTGGCAACGCTGGACGGCGGGCAGTGAGCCGGCTTTGTCGTCCGCAATGAGTTTCTTCTTGTTTGCTGATCGCCTCAGCGGTTCGGCGGCGCGTCGCAGCTTGTATCTGGCTCGCGATGTGAAGGAGCCGTTTCGTCCTGACTGGGTGTCGAGCGCGTGCATGTTAGTTCGTCGCGAGGCTCTCAAGCAGGTCGGACCGATGGACGAGCGTTACTTCTGCTACATGGATGACGTCGATCTCTGTCGAAGGCTGCGCGCCGCCGGCTGGACTGTTTGGTATCTGCCATCGGCCGAAGCGATCCACCTGATGGGACAGAGCACGCGCCGGCACACGGGCGCCGCGTCACCGTCCGCGCTGCGGAATCTCAACGATTACGTCACGCGCATCAACGGCCCTGCCGTAGGTGCGAGCGTTCGCGTGACCGAGTTGATCGGTTTCGCGATACGCGCCGCGCTCTACTTCGTACTTCCGTCAAGCGGCAGCCGCGAACGCGCGCAAGCACATGTTCGAAACATGCGGAACAGCCTTAAGTCAGGCCCCGCCGAAAATCCGTTGTTAATTTCCCGAAAGGAACCCGTAAGTGACTGATCGCAGAGTTGCGGTTGTAATGCCTATTCCCAACGACCCTGATTGGTCGATCTTCGAGGAGCTCTCGGAGGAGATCCCAATCATTGTGGTCGACGACAGTGACGGGAACCTTTCACCTGCGCCGCGCGACAACGTGCGGTACTACGACTACGGCGCGCAGATGAAGGTGATGGGTGACAACTACGGCGCCATTTCGCACAAGAGCGCGGCGACGCGTAACTTCGGTCACTTTCTGGCCTGGCAGGAGGGCTTTGACGTAATAATCGCGCTCGACTACGACTGTCGCACGCGTGCCGGTTGGTTGCAGGAGCACCTGACTTGTCTGACAAGCGTCACCGACGCGCCCGCACTTTCGGGTCGTTGGATCAACAGCGTTGAGCAGCCCGGCTTCTACGCGCGCGGCTTTCCCTACGAGTACCGCAACGAAGTTGACGGCGCGGTGCAAGAGACGGCTGCAAGTGGCGAGGTCAAGGTGAACATGGGTGTTTGGGACCACATCCTCGATCTCAACGGCATCGACAAGGTTCAAAAGGAACCGCCTTATGACCCGGGGCTTCGCGGCGAGCGCAACTACATCGCGCTTGGCAACATTCCCGTTTGTGGCATGAACACGGCGTTCGCCGCAGAAGTTACACCGGCGTATTTCTTTCTTCCCGACGTGTGGATAGATGGATGGCAACTCAGCCGTCATGACGACATCTGGGGAGGTTACGTGCTCAAGAAGTTGATGGATCTACGCGGTGATCTGTTCAGCTACGGACGCCCCGTAGTCGAGCACACGCGCCAGTCAAACATGGAGCGAGTAATGATGCTCGAGCAGTGGATGCACTTGCTCTCAGTTCCGTTCTACGACTGCGTCGACCGCGCCGTAGAACGCGTGCAGCCGGGCTCGTACGTCGACATGTTCGCAGCGTTCGTCGATGAGTACATGGCGGAGGTCACCCGCGCGTCACTTCCGATTCACTACCGCCGCGTCTATGAAGAGCTCGGCAGTTGGATGCAACGCTGGGCCCGCTGCTGGGCTTAGCCTGCGTCAAAAATGCCGACTGGCCGGCAATAGTGGCCGGCAAGCAATGGCTCACGTATTTGTCGTTCCTGGCCGATATTTCGCGGTAACTGCAAGGGCTCTGCTGTGAGCCGTCTAGTGCGGTGTGTTCCAAATAGGCGCGCGATTGCGGCGAGCCGGGGGCGTTGCTCACAAGGCGGGAATCCGCAGGAACTTAGGCAAAGCTTTAAGGATTTCCAACGAAGTGAGCAGGGTCATCCGGCCGTTGGAATCGCCGGTTATTTGGAACACACCGCACTAGTACACCAGATTGATAGGACTTCCCTTTAGAAATGAATCGCGTTGTCGATCATGGTCTCAGTCTGCACTTGCCGACTCATGTGCGTGTTGTAGGAAACGTGCGGAGTTGCCAAGACTTTTGGATGGGATGCAAGGCGTTGGTAGTAGGGATCGTCCGCATCACCTACCAATATTCCGCCACAATCGGTCGCGACGCCGGCAACGTGACCACTGTCGAGGGCCGAGATCATTGCGTTCTCGTCAACAACTTCGGGCCGCGTGATCGTGACGAAGTAAACACGGCGTTTCGTAGACGCGAAGAAGTCGGCACCAAGCAACTTGTAGGTTCAAGGATTGCTGCTTGTTGAAGATTGCTGGTACGTGCGTCGACGACGATGTCCGCATCGCTAACTGCGTTCGCCAAGTCATCGCCGCGCTTGAAGAAGCGCACATGCATTCCGAACGATGTCGCTAACTCACCCACTCGCCGCCCAATGTGGCCCTGGCCAAGGATCGTGATGTTGTTGCCGGCCAGGCTGACGGTCGGCGGAGGCAGGAGTCCGTCAACCCGAAACGTCTTCCTAGTATTCAGCGAACGGGTTAGATCCCGCGTCATGAGAATGACCATTCCCATGACCCATTCGGAAACACCGTGGCGGTTTGCTCCTGGAGCGTTGGAAAGAAGAACATTGTTTTTCTTCATTATCGTCACATCCACTGAAGGAACGCTTACGAACCCTATGGAGATAAAGACGTTCCTCAGTTGCGGATACGCTTCTCGCAGGCCCGCCGCGCCGGAGCCAAATGACATCTGCGCCTTTCACGCGGTCGAGATATTCGGCGGCACTTGCCGGAACCGTTTCATAAAAGGTGACGTTTCCGAGTGCATTCAGCCGGTCGTACTGCTCTTTGGAAAGCTCTTGGTCGTTGGTAACGACAATGTTCTTCACGACGTGAAGGTATCAGTCGAGGCTCGACCATCCATGGTGTCGCGATCGTTAACCGCAAGTTCGATTATTGAGGTGGCTTACTTGGAAACTCGGCAAGTATTTTCGCACCCGGGCCCACGGCAAATGAGCGAAGTCCTCGGGAACTCGGTGGTTGTTCGCGTTCTCTGCGCCCTCGACTGTGCACGACCCTATGATGGCCCACGCCAAAATATGACAAGCACCGGCAGCGAAGAAAGCTGAATCGGAACGTGCCCAGGAGAGCTCCTGGTCATTGAGTTCGTGTTGTGTGAAGTCGTAACGGTTTCGATCGATGAAGTTCTCCCGGTTCGTATTGCCGCTTTTTCGGATCGCGGGGTGTCTCCGGGCGGGCATAGTCCGGGTGATGAAACAGCGATTCACAATGCTGTGCGCGTCGACGGCAAGGTTGTCTGTGTGGGTACTCTCAATCACGATCCTTCGCCGAGAAGCGATTACAAGCCTGTATGGCGAGTACGAGGGATGGCGACGCTGCCTGAGCATCAAGGCAGGGGCTATGGAAGAAAGTTGCTGCGCGCCTGCATCCAGCAAATCGCGCAAGACGGCGGCGGACTGCTGTGGGGCAACCTGCGCGTGGCAGCCGTTCCCTTTTATGAGAGTTACGGGTTTGCTGTGCACGACGATGTATTCGCGAGTGTAAATGGTGCATTGCACCGCTACGGCGAGATGTTGATTCTACGGTAAACGTCGCCCAAAGTGAGCGCGGAACGACTTGGAAATTGATCAATGTGCGTCGCACTGGTGCAGTGACACACAGATAGATTCACCGTACAAACGTTCGCAAACAAGGGGCTTACCGCAGCGTTCGAAGCGGCGGCCATTTAGGTGTCGCTGCACTAGCTCCCAAATGGACACAGTTCCAGACTCGCCCGACACTTGAGATGTGCTCACCCTCGACACACTCTGGTTGAGCAAATGTGGGGAATCCGCCGCCCACAAGTGGAGCTGCATTGCTTTCGCCCCAACGGCGAGAAGGGCGCACCCAACTTCGTTATCAAGGTGTTGTCGGAAGGGAGCGATTCCGCCTTCGCACTCAAGGTTCATACGCTGAAACACAAGTCTTTGTTGGTGCTGTCGACTCAGGAGATTGGGCAAGGTGCTGAACGCGAAGTCGAATTGGCAAAGATCGGGGGTGCCCCTGCCGGCGCCAATTCGCTCCATCAATGGCGGCGGTTACGCACACGTTGTCGAGATACCGGAAACTTTTCTCGGTCTGGCCGGGAAGCTCGCGCCCGAACAGCGAACCGGATTCGCTGTCCTCCGACCATGGGTAGACGGCACGTGCGATCTCAATAACACTTCGACTGCACGAGTAGTTCTTCCCCGCCTAGCGAGAGCCATGGTTGCGATTCATCGCAGTGTCCCATGGACCGGCCAGAGGTCGGACGCGTGCGTGCTGTACCCGGACTTAGCAGCGACGGCGGCCGTCGAGCGGGTGAGCCTAGGTACGTCCTACTTACAGCGAGCGCTGCCATTCCTGACTCGTCTCAGAGACGGGGTCGTCGGCCAGGACCAACGGTCTGGGCAGCTCTACGGTGATTGGAAACCAGACCATCTAGTTGGAGGGGATGACGTTCAAATCATCGACTGGGATCGCTATTTCAGAGCCCTATTTGCTGCGGAGCTTGGTACTTGTGCTCGCTTGGTCCTGCCGAAGGATGAGGGCGTCCCGCGAGGGATGCGCGAAGACGAAGCTCTCGAAATACTTGCTCGTACGTACCTCGAACGAGCAAACGAAGTTGATTTCTGCGGCTGCATCATGCCGGGCGTGGTCATCTATGCACTTCTGGCCGTTGAAATGTCCAAGTTATTTGGCGGCGGGCCCTTAGTGATGAACAACGGTAGTTGTCGTCTCGTGTGGTGGAACGAGCGTTGTGGTTGTGGGGTGCGGCGTTTCGTGATGGGGAGCAGCCGTCGTTGTCGTGCTCGCGTGCGATTCTTCGTGATGCGCGATAACCGTCGTAGTCGTGACGCCATGAGCGCCTGACTTGTCGTGACGAGGCTCTTGCTCGTGCCGAGCTGATTCTCCTTCGCGACGATGTTGCTCTCCAATTGCAGAACGCGCTTCGGGAGAAGCCATGCCGGGATGTTGCGGTTCGTCTGAACTAACCGATGTTATTCGTAGCTCTTCATGCTTGGCAGCGATAGGTGAAGTCGCGTGTTGTTCTTCGTGTTTTGCAGGAGCACCATCAGCGCGCTTCGAATCTACCGGCTTTGCACCCTTACTGTCGGGCACGTTGACACCAACATGGAATGCAGCATCAGACATAACGTTCTGTGCTGGTGCGGGGAGGCTTCCTGTCTCGGCGGCTGCGACACCGCCCACCGAAATCACGGCACCTGCAACGATTGCAGCGACCTTGGCGGTGAGAAGTTGACCGATCATTCATTTCCTCCAAAAGGGACGCGAGGGGCTAGCGAGGACTCCGGTGAACCTCACAACATCGGTGACATCGGATGATTACTTCAGATGCTTGAGAGAAATTGCACCGCACGGTCAAAGCCGGCCTATTTGGCATAAAACCGTACCGACGAAAACGGAGTTTTTGCGCACACAGCTTGCTGATCGCGCGGTTGGGAACTTAGAATCCTCGGCCGCCGGCTTGCCACTGCGGAACGCCTTGCACCCCGCTTTCCGCACATCTCGACGACGATTTCTCCATGCTTGCAGGACTCCTGACACAGTGCAAAAGTCGTTGCACGGTCCTTAGCCCGCAAACGGGCCCTTGACGCTGTAGACCAAGACGAGATCAGTGCCGGGATAGATCGTTTTGGTGGCTGTCAATTCTTCGCAGAGGCCAACCAGT
>JBBSGY010000093.1:0-7996 GCA_038253645.1 Acidimicrobiales bacterium | reverse complement strand
GTCGACGACATGATCGACACAGCGGGCACGGTTTGTGCAGCTGCGGATCTGCTGCTCAAGAAGGGTGCAACCGATGTTTGGATCATGGCAACGCACGGGGTTCTGTCCGACCCGGCGGTCGAACGGCTCGAGAAGTCGAAGGCATCGCGAGTTGTAATTACCAACACGCTTCCGTTGCCTGATCGCAAGCGCATCAAGAAACTCGTCGTGTTGTCAATCGCGGGTGTGTTGTCTTCAGCCATCGAATCTGTATTCGAGGGCACGTCCGTGTCCGAGTTATTCCACGGCGAGAACCAGCACTGATTGTCGACGGTCGCGTACGGTTCGCGTTAGGTCGCCTTCCGGGTGGTGGGCTGGTGCGCCATGATTTTCGTTGGCACCGAACGCGGAAATATTTCAATGACCACAACGCGTCTGTTGCGATGTACGAAGGCGTCAGCGGTTACTTCGTGCTGGTTGTCGAAGAGACAACTGAGGGGGTTTCCTGCTCTGTACGTCACGTGTCGCGTCCCGACACTGCTGTGGCAACAGGGCAATTCGCGGACGAGCACTGGGCTTTTGAGGGCGAGTCGCAGCTGTGGGCCAACGTTCCCGAGTATCTCTTGATTCCGGCAGGAGGAGCCCGCCGCCATTTGTTGCGAATTGCCGATGGCGCCACGCCGGACGCACTTGAACATCTAGGTGTAGTCACGGCGGTCAGCGGGGTTCCAAACAGCCGGCTTGTCGTCTTGGCGGGGGAAGGTCACATCACTGCCTGGGACCCGGTCGGCCGGCGCGCCGGGGTCCATCTGCGCCTCACAGGCGGAACCGACAATCCGACAATGCGGTTTCGTAGTGAGGGCGCGGAGCTTTGGGTGAATGACGGCTCGACGCTGTTGAAGTTCGAGACAAAGACGTGGGATGTGATCGATGCCGCAGGGTCCGAACCCGAAGGTGGTTCGATCGTCCATTGGGATTTTGATTCCACTCAGAGCCACTGTGCTGTTGTGAGGGAGAATCAAACCGGCGTTATCCTCATTGACGTCGAGACTATGTTGCCCGTCGGGCACGCTCAGTTCGATGCGCATACCGTCGATTCACTCGCCGTCGACGGCCGAATCATTGCATTGGACCAAAACGGACGGTTCAGCCGAAGGCTTGTCTTACCGATATCACAGGAAAAGCCGTTTAGACACCTGTAATTTCCCCGCGGGTCACTTTCTCGCTTACAGGAACCCCCGAATCATGCCGATGTTGAGAACGGAAAACTCACAGCATCGGGCCGTTCATGGAAGGGGGTCTTATGGCTGGCATACGAGCACGGAAGCTGATTTGCCTACTCGCCGCGACGGCAATTTTCCTCGTCGCGTTCTTGGTGCTGCCCGCCGCCGTATCAGCCCAAACTGTGGCGTCATCAGGATCTTCTGTCGGTGCAGTGGTGGACCAAATACCGACCACGACTCTTCCTCCGTCAGCCACAACGACGGTTCCGACCGCCACGCCGCCGACCACGGGGGCGCCGGCCGTGCAAGAAGAGCCCACTCAAGAGCCCGTACTCGGCAACGCCCCTGCTGAGGAACCTTCCCCGTTCGTTCAGGAAACTGCCGCCGCACCCGAAAATAAAGGTGTGATGGCCGTGGTGAAGTCCGCCGTCGAAGAATCAAGGCGGTTCGTAAAAAGCGTGCTGGCGGGCAAGCCGGTTGCCGACGCGATCAATGACGTTCTCCCATCTCAAGTGGCGTCGGTCGTCGTCCCCGCCATCCGGACCGCCTCGACGTTCGTTTTCCCGATCGGCCTTGCCGCCGGCGTGTTCGCGTTCCTCATCCTGCAGCAGCGCATCGACTCGAGTGATCCGAAACTGACGGCTGCTCCTCTCGCCCACGACGACGACGTAATCGAATTCCGATGAGCGCGCGCCCAATCTCCGCGCCGGTGCAGGACACCGCCGAGCTGACGTCGCTTACGGAGCGGCTCGGTTTGCTTCTCGTAGTGCGGCTCTTCATGGCGGCCGTCGTGCTGTTCAGCGTTTACGCTCTTCCACAGTTGCCACTGAGCGACCTCGCGATGACGTCCGCGTGGTTCTATGCAGGGGTCTCAATGTTCGTCGAGGGCTTGCACCGCATGCTGACACGTCGCACGCGACGTCGCTGGTTGGTGTTGATCAACTTGATGTTGATCTTTGACGGGCTCTTCATCGCGACCGTGCTCGCCGACAGTGGCCCTTCGCGCAGCGTTCTTCTCTTCCTCGCGTACATGCATGTTGTCAGCGTCACGTTGCTCGTCGGTTTTCGCACCGGCCTCAAGATCGCGGCATGGCACTCGATCCTGCTTCTCACGGTGTATTACCTGATGCTCGCCGGCTGGCTGAACGAGAGCGATGTGTTCGGCCCGGGCGTCAACAAGAACCTGATGTCGAAAGAGCTCGAGGTTGCCCAAGCGTGCGCGCTCTGGCTCGTCGCCATCGTGACTGCGGTGTTCTCCTCGTTGAACGAACGCGAGCTTCGTCGTCGCAAAGGCGAGTTGACGATCATCGCTGACCTGAGCTCCGCGATCGAGCAAACGCGCCGACCATCGGAAATCCTTCAGGCTCTCGTGGATACGACCACGGAGAAGCTCGGTTGCTCGAGGGCCGTTGCGATCTGCGCCCACGGTAGCGAACTGATCATCATTGGCGGGAACAAAGTCGAAGTACCTCAAAATGGCGAGACGCTGGCATCGATCGGCGGGGTAATTGCGCAAACAGCGGAGACGCAGCTTCCAGTGTTCATTCGCCGGCTCGACGTGGAGACCGACAAGTTCATCGAGCGCATTATGCCTGACGCAAGAAATGTCGCTGCTATCCCGCTCGTCGCCGAGGGCGAGGCAATGGCCGTGCTCATCACCGAGTGGGGCAACGCAGGAAAGCGTCGCGTTACGCGTCCGATGATCGACCTGATCAGCAATGTAGCCGGTCGCGTTGCGCTGTCATTGAGCAACACGTTTCTGCTTGCCGAGATTCACCGACTCGCCTCGGTCGACGGTCTTACGAACCTGCCGAACCGCCGTACGTTCAACATGGCGATCGAGCGGGAACTCTCGCGCTCGGCTCGTAGTGGCGTTCCCGTCTCGCTCGTTATGCTCGACATAGACCATTTCAAGAGTGTCAATGACCGCTACGGTCACCAGATGGGCGACCGCGTACTCACGGAGTCGGCTTCGGGTGTCATGCAGGCATGTCGCGGCGAAGATCTCCCGGCCCGATACGGCGGTGAGGAAATCGCAATCATCATGCCGAACTGCTCTGTTGATGACGCGTTGCAGGCCGCCGAGCGCATCCGTCAGGCACTTGGGAATGCGAACGTCGCCTTGCGTGGTGTCTGCGCAAGCGCCGGAGTTGCAACTTTCCCGAACAACGCACAAGACGTTGCAGGCTTGCTTTCAGCTGCCGACGAAGCGTTGTACAAGTCCAAAGACGCGGGCCGCAATCGCACAACGGTTTCGACTCGGAGCAGCCAACCAGCACCCGTGTCTGTCCACCACTAAACACGTGTCTTCGCTCAGGCTCTACCGAAACTGTGTGCGCAAAAGCGCCGAAAACGGGACCTTTGCGCACACAGTTGTACGCCCGGCCGGCTAGGAACGTTCGTTAATGGCCGAACGGATAGCCGATACTGCATCCTGACTGAATGTCTTGGTCGATATCTCGACCACGAGCCAACCGGCCGCACGCAATTTCGCGCGACGCTGGATATCTTCCTCGAACTTTGACGGACCGCCATGCCAGCGCCAGCTCACGCACTCGATCGCAATTTTGAGGTGTGGATACACGAAGTCAGGTCTGGCGACGGTGCGCTTGTCGAGCACGATCCGGAATTGCGGGACCGGGGTCGGTAGTCCGCCACGCTGAATTACTTCCAACCGTTTCGCTTCGGAGATATGGTCCGTCTTTTCGAAGGTTGGATCACGAAGAGACAACACGTCAAAGAGAAGTGAACATTTGGCGCGCCCTTGTGATCCGATGCGTTCGAGTTCCGCGGCGATTCCGTCGAGCGTCACCAAGCGTCCGGTTATTGCAAGGTCAACCGCCTTCCGCAATGTCCTTATGCCAGTCACAGCTGATAGGTCAATAATCGTGCGTGCAACTATCGTCAGCGCTATGCCGTCAATCTCAGTGGCAATGTCGATGTGCCAGTTGCGCGTACGGTGAACAGTTGTCTCAGGAGTCCGCGCGGAGCCATTGAAAGGCATAAGGATTTCAATCTTCTTGGGCGCGCGTTCGACAATGCACCAAAGAAAAGCAGCGGTCTCGTGCGAGGCAATGGCGTTACCTTGTCGCGTGAGCACTGCGGCGCGTACGCGCTGACGCCATGTCGGCGGAGAGCCGTTGATCACGAATACCGCTTCGTGAACTCGTCGCCACGCACTGGTGCGTTCGAGCGTTGCAATTCTCTTTTTAGACAGGAACTTCATCGCTTGATGACGGGTGATCAGACCGTCCTGTGATGGTCCGATCTCCCCGCACCGGGCGAGATCCATGGCTGCAGCCTGTCAGTTCCGCCCGAACCCTCCTAATCCGCCGCACAACTCCGGAACTGTGTGCGCAAAAGTGCCGAAAACGGGACCTTTGCGCACACAGTTCTGAAAGGCCGGACAGCGACCGGTCGCTATTGGGCAGTGCGGATTGTGCTGTCGGTGGCGTAGGTAATCGTGCCGCCGGACTGCTGAACCACGTCGTATGCGCAGTTTTTTGCGACGGTTCGGCCAGAAACAGGCGTGGTGCCATCGACTAATAGGTAGCGCTCGAGGCGCTTGTTCGCGCGCAGGCAGACGAGCAACTCTTTGTCAGCGAAAAATGAAAGTCCCGATGCTCCGACATTTGTGCCGAGTTTGGTCGCGTCGCCCACGACACCTTGCTCTCCTGCGCGCGCGAGGCGGTCACCGTCGACGACCCACAAGTTGCCTCCACGGTCATACGTAATGCCGCGAGGATCGGTCCAACCCTTCGAAATGATGTTCGCGCGTTGATCTGTTCCGCGGGCGGGATCCAGCGTGACGATCTTTCCGTTATACGTGCTCATGTCATCTGTGTTGGGGGCCTCTTGCAGATCACCGATCGAGACGACAAGGCGTTTCAGCGGCGTCATCGCAAGGCGTCCGCCGAGGTTTGCGTTTGCTGCTTTGGGCCCGAACCAAATGATGCGCGGTGCCGCACCCTCGATCACTTCACCTACGACAATTGAATCCGTTGTCTGGTCTGTCCAGGCGGCGTAGATCTTACCTTCGGCGTTGAGCAGACCGAGAAGTCCGCGCTCGCCGCCCTTTGAAACGGGCAGCGTTCCGATGACTGATGAGTCTGCCTTCGTCGCGACCAAGGCGTCAGTCTTTGCGCCCTTCGAGACGACACGCCGTATCTCGCCGGTGTATTTCTCGCCGTAGAGGATGCCGCCGCCGGCAGCTGGTGCCAACGCTCCAACGACCACGTTGTCGACCAGGAGGTCGGTCTTCGGGAGCCGGTCGGAACAGCTCGCCAGGAGCGAAAGAGCAGCAATTGCCGCTGCGAGCCTTAGGAGACGAAGCACCGGCCGATCGTATGCCAAGCTCATCGCCGTGCAGACAGCGCCGCCGGCAGCCAAAGACCTTCTCGACAGCGCAGTCGAAGTGGCTCGTTCCGGTGGAGCAGTTACTACCAAATGGTTCCGTCACAACGCCCTTGAAGTCGAGTCGAAAACCGACGGCACCCCGGTAACCGAAGCCGATCGCGCTGCAGAGCACGTTATTCGCGATCACATCGACGCGATCTCCCCTGAGGCGACGATTATCGGTGAGGAACACGGATCCGATCCAGGCACATCCGACCTCACTTGGTATGTAGATCCGATCGACGGGACTAAGGCTTTCATGCGTGGCGTGCCGCTCTACGCGACGTTGATCGCCGTCGATGATGAATTCGGTCCCGCAGTCGGCGTCATCTATATTCCCGCAACCGAAGAGATCGTCTATGCGGGGCGTGGCCTGGGATGTTTCACACAAGATGGCCCCGCACGCGTCAACTTGCTTGATTCACTCGAAGGTGCATTTATCACAACGAGCAGCAGCAGCCGTTGGTATGACGGTGTTTATGAACGGGTGCGCAAGAGTGGAGCGACGATGGTCGGTTGGGGTGATGGTTACGGCTTCTTGATGGCTGCGTCAGGGCGTATTGACGCGATGGTCGATCTTTGCGGCGGGAACGTATGGGACTTTGCTCCGATGCGCGTGATTATGAACGAAGCCGGCGGCCGCTTCTCCGCCCGCGATGGGAGCAACTCAATAGAAACGCGTGACGGAATAGCGTCCAATGGTCTCATCCATCGTGAACTCCTTGAGGTAATCAACGGCTGACATCGATCTGTCACACGTTCTATTGCAATAAGACGTTGAATTAAGGCCCCAACAACGGTCTCCTGGGTTCAGGCGAGTCGGAAGTTGGATTGTGATCAAGTACCCCATGGCAACGCGCGCGTGCCTTGTTGCAGGTTTGGTCGCCGCGCTCTTGGGGAGCGTCCTGGTTGCGCAAGCTGCTGCGGACACCAGCGACCAAGCACTCATGGTGAGTCCCGACGCAAAACACTCGGGCGCAAGAAAATTATCGAAAGCAAGTCTCGATGGCAGCGGCTCGTTCATATTTGTGCAGATGCCATCGATTGATGTCGCCACCGTCGAGTTTCATATGGATGATCCAGCAGGTACGAAGCCGGCGACAGCGGTTTCAAAATCGTCGCCATTTGATCTTGCATCCAACGGCGTCAGGTTTCTTTCCGGCGAGCACACCGTTCTCGCAATCGTCACCGCAAAGTCCGGAGAAACGGTCGACCTGTTCGCGCGATTCTCTGTTGCCGGGCAGCGTAACCCGCAACCTGTTGCTGCAACGCCGACTGGAATCCCCGGCAATTGGACCACGGCATTCAGTGACGACTTCGACGGAACCACAGTGGACGCCAGAAAGTGGAATGCAAACTGGCTTGGGAACGCAGGCGCGTTGACGAAGCCGGTCAATGCGGAAGAAACGTCTTGCTATGACCCAAGGCGCGCAACCGTAGCGAACGGAGTACTGACGTTGAGTGCGGCTCCACAAAGCTGCATTGCTGAGGGCAAGACCTACAACAGTGCATCGGGCATGGTGCAAACCAACGGACACTTCAGTCTTGCGAGTGGTGCGATCGAAGCACGCATCTGGACTCCGAAGGGCCAAGGCATGTGGCCCGCCTTCTGGGCGACCGGACAGAATTGGCCGAACGATGGCGAGGTCGACGTTCTGGAAGCGGGCGGCAATGACACGTCAAGTTTTCACTATCACTACGCAGGTTGCGGCGGCGATTGCGGACCAGGTGGGGATGCATTGATTCCCGGAGCGACAGCCGGGTGGCATACATACGCTGCGACCCTGAATGCCCAAACGATTACCTGGTACTACGACGGAAAACAAGTTTGGTCACATCCGACCGAGTCGAAGGCTCCGCTGTACATCGTTCTCAATCTCGCAACCAAGAATGCGCAGGCACTTCCCGCGCAGATGAAGGTCGACTATGTCCGTGCATGGAAGTGAGCTTTAAGCGGCCAGCCGTTCAACGCTTGGCCGATGTTCAATGGCCGGAACGGTCGCGGGTGCACTGTTCACTGATCGCCGCCCGACGACGGTTCGCATGGCAATGAAAAAGATCACTGTGATCGCCCACACTGATGTGACCAACACTGCAATATCAGACCTGAGGACTCCGTAGGCGATCCACAAAACGCATGCGACAGCCGACACAGCGAGAGAGGCGAGGCTGAGCCCGATTCCACCCGGAATGCGTAGTGCGACGATCACCTGCGGCAGACGCCAAATAGTGCTCACAAGGGTGGCTACGGTAGCGATGCCGTTTGCGCCGAAGAAGTAACTTACGCCGAGCAAGAGCCCGTACCAGCCGGCCATCAACGTCGAGCTGCGCACGCTCGGCGAAAGCCCGTCGTACCGGCGCATCGCGACGAGAACTATCGCAAAGCCGGCGATGGCGGG
>JBBSGY010000092.1:0-8091 GCA_038253645.1 Acidimicrobiales bacterium | reverse complement strand
CCGCATCGTGGGGGGGAATCAACTCCCAGCTTTTCATGAGCCACAGGGGCCCATAGCGCACCTGTGGCTCATGAAAACGGGGTGGCTTTGTGGAATTAGCCGGCTTTGACGGGGCGAACTACCTCGGTGCCGGCGAACTCGCTCGAAAGAATGTCACCAACGCGTCGGTCGGCGAATGGTGACAGCGTCGGCAGCGCTTTTGCCTGAGCATCGTGCTCGAGCCATTCCGATTCGGAAATTTTGGACTCTGAGCGCTTTACAAGCAATCCGCGGCGCACCGCCTTTTCGATCGCAGCGCTGCCGAACACCTGGTCCATAACCTCGGTTGGGTCGAACTGGCCCCGTGTGATGCCCTCGGGCGCTATAAAACGCAGCCGGCGGTTCTGAATCACAAGATGCTCCGGCTCGTCGAAACGAGCGGCGAAGGAGCGAACCACAGTGCTCTTCTCGTTTGGTGTGAGCTTGCGATGCTGACTGATACCGATTGCACGGTTGAGTTCCCCAAAGGCGGCGGCGACACCGGGTGTGGTGCGCAATGCTGACGCGACGGCGTCGATCTCGGCGCCATTGAAAAGCGGGCCGGCCTTCTCTTGTTCAGTCACCCCTACCCCTACCCCTTGTGTTGACATGAATCTCCCTCGATCAGCACAGACACTGCACGCTAGCGCGCTCGCCGTAACATAAAAATCGCTAATAAACGTAGTCGATGGCCGCAATCTGACCAAGCGCCCAAATAGGACAAAGGGGAAATCAGGCGTCGGTTTTTGCGCGTTTTGCAGCGCGGCCGCGTGCTGTTTGGTCGAGCTCGACTTTGCGCAGACGAACCGTGCTGGGAGTGACTTCGACACATTCGTCGACCGCAGCGAACTCGAGCGCTTGCTCCAATGACAGCAAACGCGGCGGTACCAGCTTCACGGTTTCATCCGAACTCTGCGTGCGAATGTTGTTGAGCTTCTTTTCTTTCGTGGGGTTTACGTCCATATCATCCGCGCGAGCATTCTCGCCGACGACCATGCCCTCGTAGACCTCTGCATTCGGCCCGACGAACAGAGACCCGCGCTCTTGTAATGCAAGCAACGCGAACGGACGAACAGTTCCGGTGCGGTCGGCGACCATCGAACCGTTTTGGCGGGTCGAGATGTGGCCGACCCAGGGTTCGTAGTCCGCAAAAATGTGGTGGAGGAGCCCGGTGCCGCGGGTCTCGGTGAGAAACTCGGTGCGGAAACCAATGAGGCCACGCGCAGGAACCTTGTGGTCCATGCGAACCCAACCCGTGCCGTGGTTGACCATTTGCTCCATGCGGCCCTTGCGTAGCGCGAGCATTTGCGTGACGACACCTACATAAGCCTCGGGTACATCGATCGTGACATTCTCAATAGGCTCGTGCGTCTTTCCGTCGATCTGTCGCGTGACAACCTGGGGACGTCCGACGGTCAGCTCGAAACCCTCGCGGCGCATCATTTCGACGAGCACAGCCAGTTGCAGTTCGCCACGACCTTGCACTTCCCACGCGTCGGGTGAAGCGGTGTCGAGTAAGCGGATGCTTACGTTGCCGATGAGTTCTTGATCGAGACGGTTCTTGAGAAGCCTCGCCGTGAGTTTCTTGCCCTCTTTGCCTGCAAGAGGTGAGGTATTGATACCGATTGTCATCGAGATACTCGGCTCGTCGACGTGCATTACGGGAAGCGGGCGTGGGTCGTCGGCATCGGCGAGCGTCTCACCGATGGTGACTTCCGGCAGACCGGCGATCGCCATGATGTCGCCGGCGAACGCGGAGTCGGCATCAACGCGTTCGAGGCCGTCGGTCAGATAAAGCTCCGTGAGCTTTGCCTTCTCGATGGTGCCGTCCGCGCGACACCACGAAACCTGCTGACCTTTTCTTGCAGTGCCGTTGTAGATACGGCACAGCGCAAGACGCCCGACGTAAGGCGACGAGTCGAGGTTTGTGACGAGTGCCTGAAACGGGTGACCCTCTTCATAGGTCGGCGCGGGGATTGCACGCAGGATGAGTTCGAAAAGGGGAGCGAGGTTCTCGTCTTGAATTTGATTGAGGCTTGCAGTGCCGGCTCTGGCGTTTGTGTAAACAATCGGGAAGTCGATCTGGTGCTCGTTTGCACCGAGGTCGATGAAGAGTTCGTAAACCTCGTCGATGACTTCTTTGATCCGCGCGTCGGGGCGATCGACTTTGTTGATCACGACAATGACGGGCAGGTGAGACTCGAGCGCCTTGCGCAACACAAAACGTGTCTGGGGGAGCGGCCCTTCACTTGCGTCGACGAGCAGCAGCACCGCATCGACCATTGCGAGACCTCGCTCGACCTCGCCACCGAAGTCGGCGTGACCGGGCGTATCGATGATGTTGATCTTGGTGCCCTTGTAACGAACCGAGGTGTTCTTCGCGAGGATCGTGATGCCCTTTTCGCGCTCCAGATCCATCGAGTCCATGACCCGTTCACGCACACTCTCGTTGTCGCGGAAAAGGCCTGATTGCCACAGCATGGCGTCAACGAGGGTGGTCTTTCCGTGGTCGACGTGGGCGACGATCGCCACATTTCTGATGTCTTCTCTTGTGGGCACCAGTACAGGTTAGATCGTTGAACGCGTCAGCAGCTCAGTACCGTATGTTTTCTGTCTTCGCAGTCCATGCGTCATAAGGATTGAGCGAGGTGTCTTCGACAATTACCTGTTGCAAGTAGCGCTCACGCTTTTCATTGGGTTTGCTGATCTCGTCATAGATGTGCTGGTCATCGAATCCGATAGCAGCGGCTTCGAGCCGCGTGTTCATGTAATACACATTGCGAGGACGCGACCAATAAATCGCCCCTAGGCACATTGGGCACGGCTCGCAGGATGTGTAGATATCACAGCCGGTCAATTGGAAGTCAGCAACTTTTTTGCATGCTTCTCGAATCGCCATCGTTTCGGCGTGGGCGGTGGGATCGTTCAATTCGGTTACGCGGTTCCAGCCTCGACCGACCACCTCTCCGCCCTTGACGATAACGGCGCCGAACGGCCCGGTTCCTTGGTGAACCGACTGCACGGCAAGTTGGAGCGCTTCAGTCATGAATCGCTCATTTAACGACCCTGAACCTGGACGATCCATTTGGTCGCGATGATCACTATCGGACGTCATGTGCGTATTGTAACTCTATGAACGAGAGTTCTGATTGCTGCATCAAGAACGTCATAAGGACGCATACGCTGCCGACTCATGGCTTTGGATATCGGAAAACCAGCTCCCGCCTTCACGCTGCTGGATCAACATGAGAACAATGTGAAGCTCTCGGATCATCGCAGCCACAAGGTCCTCGTCTACTTCTACCCGAAGGCCGATACGCCCGGATGCACGAAACAGTCGTGCGGTTTGCGTGACATCGCAGGAGATGTCGGCGCGACGGCGATCCTCGGAATCAGCCCCGACAAGGCCGGCAGACAGCTGAAGTTCGACGAGAAGTACACGCTTGGTTTTCCGCTGCTGTCTGACGAGGATCACGAAGTGGCAGAGAAGTACGGGGCGTGGGGCGAGAGGAGTATGTACGGAAAGACGTACATGGGCATTGTGCGATCCGCGTTCTTGATCGATGAGAACGGCAAGTTCGAGCAGATCTGGTCGAAGATCTCACCGGACGACACGCCGAAGAACCTGATGAAGGCGCTCGCTTAGATGGAACCGACCGACGTAATTCCGCATCGTGTTCCGTTCCTCTTCGTCGACGCGCTCAGCGATGTGAAGCCCGGCGAGTCTGCACATGGCTCGTGGACACTCTCCGGCGACGAATGGTTCTTTCCCGGACACTTTCCGGGCCGGCCGACATTGCCCGGCGTGTTGATGGTTGAGGCGATCGCTCAGCTTGGCGCTGTCGCACTGTTGTCCGACGAGCGCTACAAAGGCAAGTTGCCGTTGTTCGGTGGCATTGAATCTTGCCGGTTTCGTCGCCAAGCCATCCCCGGCGACACGCTCGAACTCGAAATCGAGATGGGCCGTCTTTCGGCACGCGGCGGCAAAGGAACCGGAACTGCAACGGTCAACGGTGAAGTCGCGTGTAAAGCAAACCTGCTGTTCGTCATCGTCGACGCATGATCAAGGCAGTTCTGTTCGATTTCAACGCGACTCTCGCGATTGCCGATCCCGCCTTCGAAACCTTCGACGAGAGACTTCATGAACGCGGGTTTGGGCGGTTCGCATCTCGTGCTTTGTTCGACGCGCTGGTTGCCGACCTTCACGACGGTGTGGAACACATTGATGCGAGTGTAGATGAACAGACATACCTCGCATGGGCCCGTAGTCACGCGGTCGGCGGCGCTCGTCTTGCGGGCGCGGACCAAACGGAGGCAATCCGTATTGCCGGCATATATGACGAGTGGAACACGGAATACTTCACACGCATGGTTCCTTACGACGAAAGTCACGAAGTGTTGCGCACGCTGCGTGACGCGGGAATCACGATCGCGATCTGTTCGAATTGGGACTGGAACATTGATGTCTCGCTGGCTGCAGCGGGAATTCTGGACTTTGTTGATCACGTCTTTCTTTCATCCCGTATCGGGATTCGTAAACCCCACCCGCGATTCTTCGAACACTGCTTGCAAGAAGTCGGTGTTAATGCCGGCGAAGCGCTTTTCGTTGGTGATAACTGGGATGTAGACATTGAAGGTGCCGTCAATGCGGGGATGACAGCTATCTGGATCTCGCGGGACGGCACGCCTCCCCCGCGAGACGTCGAGAGGGTGCTCGTCGCCGCCAGTCTGCGTCCCGTCGTCGAATTAGCAGGCGCATGAACTCCCCACTCCCGGGAGCTGACCGAAGCTTTGATTGACGCGCGATTGAGATGACTTTCGCTTAGCTTTCCCCTTACGTTCGAGGGGAGACATTCTGATGGTTCGAGTTCTGCGGTCCGTAGGTCTTGCATTGCTACTTGTTGGCGTCGTGTTGGTGAACCCGACTCCGGCCCATGCGATCACCGCTGCCGCGCAGATCTACGGAATCACGCCTGACAACAGGCTCGTGCGGTTCGCATCCGGTACTCCCGGCGTGATCATCGACACGAAGTCGATCGTGGGGCTGAGTGACGGCGAGCATTTCGTTGGCATCGACGCGCGGCCGGCGAACGGGAAGCTGTATGGGCTCGGAAGCACCGGCCGGCTTTTCGTCATCAATCCCAACTCTGGACACGCATTCGCCGTGAGTGACACTCCGATTTCGCCATCGTTGAATGGCACAGAATTCGGATTTGACTTCAACCCGGTAGCTGACCGCATTCGGGTGACCAGTGATGGCGATCAGAACCTGCGCATCAATCCCGACACCGGCGCTGTGGCCGGAACGGACGCAGCACTTGCATACGCGGGCGCTGACGCGAACTTCGCCGCGAACCCGAATGTCGTTGCATCCGCGTACACGAACAACGTCGATGGCGCCTCGTCGACAACGTTGTACAACCTCGACAGTGGTACTGATGACTTGGCGACACAGAATCCCCCGAACAGCGGCACGCTTAACACAGTCGGCTCTACGGGTGTCGACATTCCGAGCGTGACCGGGTTCGACATCGACACCGATGGCGGTGCTTGGGCGGTGACAACAGTCGGCGGTAACTCAACGCTGCGAACGGTCAACTTGTCAACCGGCGCGGCTACAACCGTCGGCGCGGTCGGCCGCGAAATTACCGACATTGCGGTGCGGTATCCGCAACCCGCCGGCGATGGTTATGTGCTCACCGGGCTCGATGGTGGAGTCTTCAACTACGGCTCCGCGCAGTTCAAGGGTTCGGCCGGTTCGCTCGATCTCAATTCTCCGGTCATCGATATCGAGGCGCGTTCGACGGGCCAGGGATACTGGCTGGCTGCGGCCGATGGCGGCGTCTTCAACTACGGCGACGCGCAGTTCTACGGGTCTGCCGGATCCGAAAAGCTTGCCGCGCCGATAGTCGGCATTGCAGCGCATCCGTCGAACAAGGGTTACTGGCTCGTCGCGGCAGACGGAGGCGTGTTTGCGTACGGTGGTGCGCAGTTCTATGGATCGATGGGCGGGCAGACTCTCAACGCCGAGATTGTCGCCATCGCGCCGACCCCGACGGGGCACGGCTACCGGCTGTTTGCTGCCGACGGTGGTGTGTTCTGCTTCGGCGACGCGCAGTTCTACGGGTCCGCCGGATCGTTGCATTTGAACGCGCCTGTACTCGGTGGTGAAGTCGCCTCGACTGATACGGGCTATTACCTCGTTGCATCCGACGGCGGCGTGTTCAGTTACGGGTACGCGCAGTTCTCCGGCTCAACGGGTTCGATGCACCTGAACGCTCCGGTGATCAAGATGGCGGTGGATTCAGATCCGACCGGCTACTGGCTTGTCGCCGCGGACGGCGGTGTGTTTGCATTTGATGCCCAGTACAAAGGTTCTGCCGGATCAACGCGTCTCAACGCGCCCATGATTGGCATCGCAGCGAAGTGACAAACGGACGTTTGGAGAGTTACCGTCGACATGCGACGTTAACTCTACGAACGTCCGTCGAAAAGCTGGAACCATGGAACAAGCGCGGCCGCTGCTGCCAGCCCATAGACACACAAGAGCAACAGCCGTTGCGTGCGACGTGACACGGTTACCGTTTTTTTGAGTAAGCGCCCACCGAGAACGCCACCGATGGCAGAACCGAGCGCCCATGGAACCCATGCGAAGTTGTCAAGATTTCCGACCCGCCACGCGACGATGATGGCGCCGATGTTCATGATGAGCTCTACGGCATTGGCGTCGATTCGAACTTGAGCAATTGCGGAGTCTTCGGGGATCTTTATTCGCAGTAGAGCGATGATCATCGTGATTACTCCGGCACCGATGATCCCTCCGTACAAACCGACTGCGAAGGCACTGATTTGAAACAGCCGTCGCGAGAAGATGGCATTCAGTCGTTTCGCATATTCAGAAGCGGCGATGGCGAGTAGTACGGCGGGCAGCACCCAAAGTTGGCTGATCGACGAGATGAACCATGCGCCTGCGGCGACCCCGAGAAGAAGCGGCGCCAAGATATCGATGACGTGACCGCGCAGGTTCACGTGCCTGAACGTGACACCGACAGATGTGAGACCACGAGTGAGCGAGCCGACCTTTATGGTGCCGACAAGGTGCCCGACGCTGGCCCCCGGGAACACGAGCTGGAAAATGGGAAGAGCAAGAAACATTGCTCCGCCTATCAAGATGGCGTACGTGCTGACGAGAACCCCGGCGACGAACAGGAAAAAGAACTGGAGAGCGCTGATGGTAAATACCTTTTGCAAAACGGACGAAAGGACACAATGTCTTACCACGACACGTTTACCACGGCACACGGAGGGCCCGAACCACGGTTATGTCCGCGTTGGCCGCAGCGTTAGTAACCTTCGGCCCGTTAGTAGTCTCAGAACCCGGGGGCGGGAAAGATGAAACACTTGCTTGGTATTGCCGAACTCAATCGCGACGAGATCGAGGAGATCCTTCGAGTTTCCGAGACGTTCGTTCAGCTGGCACAGGAATCGAAATCGAAGGTCAACGCGCTTCGCGGCAAGACAGTCATCAACCTGTTTTTTGAAGCATCAACGCGTACTCGCGTCTCCTTCGAGATGGCCGGCAAGTTGTTATCCGCCGACGTCATCAACTTCAGCTCGGAGGGCTCGTCGGTGGGCAAGGGCGAGTCACTTCGTGACACGGTCGAGACCATCTCGTCGATGGGCTTCGACGCGCTCGTCGTGCGTCACGGGTCGTCGGGTGTGCCCGTGCAGATGTTGAAATGGACTGACAAGACGATCGTCAACGCGGGTGACGGCAATCATGAGCATCCCACTCAAGCATTACTCGATTGTTTGACACTGCGCCAAGCCCTCAATCGAACGTCGTTCGAAGGTGTGCGAATCGCGTATGTCGGTGATTTCGCGCACAGTCGTGTTGCGCGATCGGGTATCTATGCATTCGGCGCACTCGGAGCCGAAATCACAGTCGTTGCGCCTCCCACGTTGATTCCGTACGACATGTCGCCCTGGCCGGTCACTGTTGAACACAATCTCGACGACGTGCTAACTGATTTCGACATCATCTACACAGTGCGTCCCAAGATGGAGCGCATT
>JBBSGY010000091.1:0-8094 GCA_038253645.1 Acidimicrobiales bacterium | reverse complement strand
TCTCCGTCAGCTTTTCAAGCCATCAAATGCCGATTCCGACCCACATCGATGCCGGAAGACCCATATTTGTCGCACGCCTTCCCGCCACCACACGACTCCCGTTTCGGTCGCGCCAGCGGTCGCGAAGGAGATTTCCTTCTTGCCGGCGGGTGAGCACCGTGTACCACATCGGGATGAGAAGAGTGCTCACGGGGCGGAGCTATATGGTGCGGCAAAATCTCCTGCTCAAGAGAGCCTTTCTCACTCTTCCGATCGAGGCTTTGTTGCCGTGACTATTCCAGAGCAACCTCTCGCGTTCTTTCACGGTTCTCCCGGGTCCCGAACATCCTGCACGCAACAAGAGGAATCACTAAGAACGGGGCCGCCCTTTGCATGGCCTCGTGAGTACCGAACATGTAGAGAGATTCTTTGAAGGTCTTGAAACCCTGCCATCTCATGGCTTGACCGTACAGAGTGTTCTCGCGAGCTTCGTTCCGCGCTTCCGCACGCATTGCCTTTATTACCGGCCGCAGCATCAGGCGCTCGAGTCTTCGATACTTGGCTCCGTTGTCAAGTGGATCGTTCCACATCGCCCGCCGGTTCTTCACCCAGATTGGAGTGCGGACGTTGCATGTAACTTCGCCACAGCCGGCAAGGATCGGACCGGCCTTTGAGCCATCGGCTAGCTCCACTCGCACATAATGCGGATCTATTCTTGGATCGAGGCGCTTCTTTATCTCGTTCCACGACAATGGACGTCGAGCGCTCTTGATGCGGATCGGCTCCCAGACATTCAATTGTTTGTTGAAAACTACGAGGCGGCCGCAGACCGGATCGAAAGGACCCTTGACCGTGAGGCCTCCGAAAATGACCTGTCCTGTCATGCCCCTTTGTGCGACCGGAGCAAGCTTCGTCGACCGCCAGTGCTTCGGAACCAGACTCGCGGCGAGGTGTGAGATGTTTCGATAGCGATATTTGGTTTCTCCAATACCTTCTCTAACCGGTCCGCTCAGTTCGTCCCAAGGTTTGAGCAACTCCTCCGGCACGATCGCGATAGCGACGACGGTGGATGGATCCTGAATCCTTCCGCCATGGTCGAGGTGCACGTCGGACGCCATAGCCGGTGGCATTGGCGATTTCGAGCCTGGCCGATTCGACGGCTTGATTCAGGGTGGCTTCGATGTCGATGTCCGGATCCAAGGTGCCGACTGGCATGCGTTGATCTGCGACAACAGTCACGCAACGGTCCCCATCGGGCTTCCCCTCCACAATCAGAGGGACGGCATCGCCGCTCTGTAAGAAGGCGATGTAGCCATACCGGTCGCCGGGCCCGATGAACTCACGATGTGGAAGCGGAAGCGGCGGCATCGCGTGCGGCAGCAACGTTCCGTCACGCTGGAAATATGGCTTCAGGTAGCCCAATAAGAACGCCTTGTAGTACGCAACCCTTTCGTCCGGAGTGCGCCTATTCGGCCTAATCCTGGTGGAGACCGCTGTCATCGCGTTGTTCCAGGCTGAAAACGCAACGAGGAGTCAAAGCTGCGACCAGACCGAAGGGTGGCTCGAATTGATGCCCAGAGCAAAGGGCGGTACGGGACAGTGCGTGACGACGCGTGCCCCGCGAGTACGCGGCATTTGTGCAAACGATTTGTCTTTCGGGTTGCTCAGATTTTCGATACCTGAGTGTTCTTGATCTCTGTTCGGCGGCATCTTGATACGCGAGCGCAAGTCCGTCAAGTCAGGTTTGAGCTATGTGACGAATTCGTCGCGACGAGCAACGCAATAACTCGTCGCTTGAAGGGCAAAGCCGCCAACGACTGGGCCGCTCATTACGAAATTGTCATAAACCCGGCTGCGGAAATCACAGGGACACAGTCTCACCTGTTCTCGTTGCCATACTTGCGTCATGCACGTTCGATCCCTTCAACTCGATGACGCTCAAGCTTGTGACAAAATCGTGCTTTCGCTCCCCTGGCACTTCGGCCAAGAGGACGGCCGCCGCGACTGCGCTTACGCTGTTCGAAACCAAAACGGTTTGGTGGCCGAATTGAGCGGGCCCGTCGTCGGCTTTCTGACCTTTCAGCAACAATTCGATGCTGCCGCTGAAATAACTTGCCTCGCGGTCCACAACTTTCATCGTCGCAATGGAATTGGTCATTCTTTGATCGAGGCCACTCATTCACTGTTGGCAGGCCAGGGAGTAACTGTCGTTTGCGCGTTGACGGTGTCTCCGAACGATTCCGACGGCTCTCGTGCAGACGGTTACGGCGCAACCCGGCGCTTCTACCAATCGTGCGGCTATGTATTGACGAAGGAGTTTGCTGACTTATGGCCTGGGAACAAAGCTGTATTGATGACGAAACACCTACGTTGACGGCGGGCACTCCGGTTACGTCGAGATCAATAGGTGGCGACGCAATAGAAGATGAGTGTCGTTTGATATGTCTTCGCCGGCACGTTTGTCGGCGCGGCAACTTTGAGAGTCGCTGTCACGACGTCGCCGGAGATTGGTTGAGCTGATTTACTCGCCACTGTATCCGGACTGTTGATGGTGCCGAAGTGCGCGTACTTGCTTCCCGAAAATGCACTCGAGGCTGACGTTCCGGCCATCGTGTAGCCGAATCCGGTTCCGCTCCACAAACTCGGTGACGAAGCCGGCGATGCGTAGTCTGCAATGGTCGTCGAACCCGCTGTCATGGGCCCGGTCTCGTACGCATAGGCCGTGTAACCGGCGTACGCATTTGTCGACGTCGTCAAAGTTACGCCTTGGGTATTCGTATATGCGTTGCCGGGATTCAATCGGTTAAATGTGATACTCCCAGGACTTACGGCAAAGCTCAATGTCGGCGCGATCACCTGCCCCGGAGATGTCACCACAGCAGAAACATTCCCGGCCGTATCTGTTGCTTTCACACTCACGTAATAGTGCTGTGTGGTCCGCAACGAAAGGCTTCCCGCCGTCACTGTTGTTGACGCGCCGTTCGAAGTCCAAGTCAGTGTGTCGGTTGCACCCGACGTTGTACCGATCGCGTAAGAGTACGACGCCGTTCCGCTTCCCCCGGCAACATCACTGAACGCAGACCAGTTGGCCGAAAGTTGAGTCAAGGAGACACCGCCGACATTTTGTTGCACGCCGGCACTGCTGCCGTCGTAGACCGTTCCTGTTGCGGGAGGTGACGCGTCGATACCGAAGTCAGTGGCGGCGGTGAGCGTGTCGCTGTTACCGCCGTATGACACCCACGACGAGTAGTTGCCGGCGGCGTCCAGGGCACGAGCCTGCCAGTGGTAAAGCGCGTTGTCACCGATACCGGAGATCGTTGCGGTCGCAATGCTTCCCGAGGTCACTGTCGCGCTACACCCGTCCTCGACGTTCGAAAATGCAACCGAGGTCAAGTCTTTCTCGACACAAATCGCCACAGGAGCGGCATTGTCGGTAACAGTCGCTTTGAAAACGACGGTTGTCGAGTTGTTCCATGTTCCCGTGGACAAAGATGTGGTGGTGTCACTCTTGTATTGCAAAGGCGTCGGCGGGGTCGAGGGGTTGGTGGCGTCCACCGTGAAAGCACCTGATCCGGAGTTGAATTGTACCCAGCTCGAATATGCACCCAAAACGTCTTTTGACCTCACCTGCCAGTGGTATTGATTCGGCGCGGCCACGGTCATCGTGTTCTGCGCGATGTTTCCTTGCGTTACAGCCGAGCCGCCGCATGACGTCTCGGTGCCGGTGAAGCCAGTACCGATCGGTTGCATTTCCACGCACAGCGTCTCGGTGTCCGAGGCATCGGAGTCTGTCACATTTGCCTTGATGACGACTGATGTCTCATTCGTCCAAAGGTTCGTCCCGATCGCCACGGCGTTCGTTCGGTACTGGTTGAGTGACATCGGGGCGTTTGGTGGGTTGTTCAGCGCAGGCCCTCCCACCGAATAGAACGTCGACGGCGAGTTCTCGTTGTTGTACTCCGTTGTGATCCACCCAGGAGTACGTTCACTGTTGGAGATGCGGATCTCGTCCATTGACCCGTCAAAGTAGAAGCCGTCCCATCCACGGCCGAAGTCGAACTCGGCGGCGTTTCCCGTTCCTCGAGTCGTAGCGACATTGGTTCCATCTGCCACACCGTTTCGGAAGAGCCTCATCGCGTTCGTCGAGCTGAACGAAGCTGTGGCGAAATACCACGTACCTCCGGTCCATGATGTTTCGGTAGTCGTTGCGCTTACGGCACTGTAGGGAGTCTGCTTACTCGCGTAAAGATCCATTTTTCCAGTGCCGTTGACCAGGCGAATACGAATGTCGTTGGACGACGGTGAATCTGCCAATGTAAACATGGACATGCCCGTGGTCGAGGAAATGAAGTTGTTTCGCGGTTTGAACCAGAAGGACAACGTGTAACTGCCGGAAGCGATTGACGTAGCGGAGTTGTTCGCGTTTACGTAGTCGCTGGTGGTACTTGCGTAGTCCTGCGCGCCGCCTATCTTGCCAGTTGCCGGGTTCGGGCGTGTTGCAGTCTGTTTGGTGCCATTCTTTGCGCCTGATGTGGAGTCACTCAATGCCGTTCCCGACGTCTGTTCTGAGTGCCACACGCCTTTGAAGTTGCTGTCCCAAACTCCGGTCGCGTTCTCTTGTGTTGTAGAGATACTGGAGTTGTCGTAGTACATGTAAATCACGGTGTCGACCGTGTAGGACAGAGTGGGTATTCGAACCCACATGTCAATCGCACCGGTCGTTGCCGTGTATGTCTCGATCTCGTGGTCGAGTTTCGTAGTTCCGGCGCTGTCGGTGAAGACGATGTCAAAGCCGTTGGTGTTCTGAACGTACCCCGCGTTGCCCGTTGTCTTGAGATTCGCATCGGTCATCGAAATCAGCATCGGGTAGTTGGTGAGGTTCGCGCTTCCCGAGACTTTTGTGCGATCGATTGTGATTTTCTTCTTGTAAAGATAGGTCCCGTACCACCCGCCCGATGTGTCCACCGTGAACGCGGCGCTTCCAGAGTTGAATTGCACCCAGGATGAGTAGGAACCAGGCGCGTCTTTAGTGCGCACCTGCCAATGGTATTGAGTACCGTCCACGACCGTCATCGTGTTCGACTCGGTAGATCCTTGCGCTACCCCCGTGCCACACGAGGTCTCGGTGTTGGTGAACGCAGTTCCTATCGGCTGCATCTCGACGCACAACGAGTCCGTGTCGGATGAATCGGGGTCGGAGACAGCCGCAGTGATCACGACCGATGTCTGGTTCGCCGTGCCGCCGGTTGCGATCGAGGTGGTTCCGTCACTCTTGTATTGCGCAAGCGAAGTCGGCGGGCCGGGAGGGTTGTTCAGCACGGCTGCTCCCACCGAATAAAACGTTGATGGTGAGTTCTCGTTGTTGTACTGGGTTGTTATCCATCCCGCGGTTCGGTCTGTGTTGGAAATACGCAACTCGTCGACCGATCCGTCGAAGAAGAGATTGTCAAAAGCGCGTCCAACATCGAACTCAACAGACTGCGTGCCTCCACGCAAAGTATTCACATTGGTTCCGTCCGCGGCGCCGTTCACGAATAGCTTCATGCCCGTAGTCGTGCTGAACGTAGCCGTAGCGGAATACCAGATTCCCGCGGTCCACGACGTTTCCGTCGTGGGGGCGAACTTCTTGGCGCTGCCGCTGTACTGCATGAAGTTCAAACGGCCGGTCACATTGTCAAGGTAGATCATGGCGTCGTTGGTAGATGGAGAATCCTGGAGCGCGAATATGTCTTGTTCCGCGGTGGCACCACTCGTGAACGTCGACCTCGGTTTGAACCACAAGGACATCGAGATGTTGCCGGAGCCTATTGACGAGGCAGCAGTGTTCAGGTTGACGTAGTCGCTGGTAGTCTTCTGATAGTCATCCGCACCGCCGATTTTGCCGGTAGTCGGGTTGGGACGCGTGGCGGTCTGCTTGATTCCGTTCTTCGCGTTCGAAGTGGAGTCCAGCAATGACGTGCCTGACGTCTCGTCGGAGTGCCAGACGCCCTTGAAGTTGCTGTCCCAGACTCCGGTCGCGTTCTCTTGCGTGGTGGAAATACTGGAGTTGTCGTAATACATGTAGATGACAGTGTCGACCGTGTAGGACAGCGTTGGTATTCGAACCCACATGTCAATAGCGCCGGTCGTCGCTGTGTAGGTCTCGACCTCGTGGTCAAGCTTCGTAGTTTCGGTGCTGTCGGTGAAGATGATGTCAAAGCCGTTCGAGTTCTGGACAGACCCTCCGTTGCCTACGGTCTTGAGGTTCACATCGGTCCGAGAGATGAGCATCGGGTAGTTGGTGAGGTTCGCGCCTCCCGAGACTTTTGTGTGGTCGATCGTGATCGCCTTTTTGTACAGGTACCCCGGATACCACGTTGCGGACGCTTGGTTGTGCGTCAGCGCCATCGGCACGACCGTTAAAACGGCGCCGATCAACACAGCGCTCAAAGCAGCGCGAAAGGACCCTCTGAAAGGGCCGCGTTTCGACGGCCCACGCCTGTCGGAACGCGATACACCCACAACTACGTATCGGCACTGACGAAGGGCGCTTGACCGGGCATTTGCCCAACTCTCGGCCCCAAGAACCGTGAGATCGGCGTAGTTGCGAGAATCGAGGCGGTGGACAGGGCTTTGCTGTCGAGATCCGGCTTTCGGATGGTCCGAGGCTCATCCTCAGTTCAACATTCTTACTCAGTTCAACATTCTTATTTCGAAGTACCCGCTGTTCATGTTCGATCCCTCCCTGCCACCGCCCTGTTTCGTACTGCAAACAGGTCCATAAATGACGCATGATTGCAATTGACTCCTGCGCTGTATTTGCCACCCTGGCAGTGGCGAGTCAACGAGGTTGGTGGGCCGCCACGAGGGGCGAAAATGAAGGTAACCAGAAAAAGGGTTATCGCCGGTGCAGCAATTGTGGCGACGTTGCTGACAGGGGGCGTGGTTCACGCGGCAACAAGTAGTGCTGCAGACAACGGGGTGTCAGCAACATTGGCCGGGCCTGACGGTAACGCAATCGGCAAAGTGCGATTTTCAAACTCGTATTTCGGCTTCGGCAGCACGCAAGTACAGATTCGCATTTATGGAACGCCGACCGACAACACAAAACTGAATGCGTTCCACGGACTTCACATTCATGCCGACGATGATCCATCCAATGGCAGCGGCTGCGTTGCCAGTCCGAAGGCAAAGTCGAAGGCCTGGTTTGCTTCGGCCGATGGCCACCTCATGAACGCCAAAGGCGACATGATCGGTGACCTACCGCCGGTGCTTCTCGACTCGAAGGGTCAAGCCGACATGTCGTTCACAACTGACAGGCTCGACCTGGAATCGATTATCGGCAAGCCGATTATTTTGCACGCCGATGCAGGCAACTTCGGCACGGTGCCCGTAGGCACGGGCCCAGAGCAGTACACAGCGAACAGCCCCGCGGCAACGACGAAAACAGCTAAGACCGGAAACGCAGGTGATCGGTTGGCATGTGGAATCATCGCTGATTCTTCTGACTCCACGACAGCCACGAAACCAAAGGTGACCGTTACGAAAGCCGGTGTCGCATCGACACCCGACACGAGTACGGGCGATACGGGCTACACGCCTGCGATGCCGGGGCTGTCAACTATCAGTGACCCCTACCCTCAAGCAAACTCGGGAACGGACACGACGACGACAGCTGTTGCAGCATCCAAGGTTCCGTCGGATGTGAGCGGTCTACCGACCGTTTCTTCGCCGGATGAATGCAAAACAGTCTGCGTTCTGAAATAGCCAAAGCCAACCTTTCCCCTTGCATTAGTTGAAGCGTGAGCGTCGTCAGCCGACACTGAGCATTCTCAAAATGCAGAGTGCGTTGGCCGGCGAGGCCGCGTTAGTCGTGATTATGGTAGTGGACTACCCGCATCTCGCGCCGGAGAAGTTCGGGCGCGTGATCCACAAGGTGAACACTCAGATACATGATCACGACCGACGATGGACAACGCTCGTGCGGCTTTTGGAAGAAGCAATCAAGCAAGCGCTGCATGCACCTCCGCCAGAATGGGTCAAGCGCAACGCGTCGCCCGATGGATACAGGCTCACTCGATCAGAATGGGCAGAGGTACTTGCACCGGTACCTCAAGTGCTCAGCGGGATGGATAT
>JBBSGY010000090.1:0-8109 GCA_038253645.1 Acidimicrobiales bacterium | reverse complement strand
TGGGGCGAGAGTAAGCGCGTGGAAAGCAACATCACACAGACCAAACCACCGAGAAGAGCGACAAGGTTGATCTCTCTGCGCCAAGCCGCCGCGAGCGCGACAAACGGGGCTCCGAGGAATACGACTTGGAGCACAACCTGCGCCCAGCCGAAGCCTTTGTCGCTCACCGTCAAGGCCCCGAACAAGAATTGCGTGTGCTTTCCTGCGAGCAAGAGGAGCGACCCGGGAATGCTCTCGACCTGAAACCCGCTGCCCCGCCGAAACTCAAGAAATGTGCGAAAACCATCGGGCGAATACGCATACCAGGCACCGACGAGTGCAATGCACGCGAACGCCGTGATGAATGCATCACGCCGGCGACGCTGCAATACCATACCTACGCCGAAGACGAGCGGCCAAAGCTTTGTCGCAAACCCCACAACCACTGGTCCGATGTAACGACGACCGGTCATCATCGCAATAATTGCGATGGTTGCGCAAAGCATTGGGATGAAGTCGAGACGAAACCAACCAATCGCAGCCAACGGCAGAACCGAGAGACGCCACAATTTGGTGATGTCTTCCTTGTGTTCAGGCCGCGCCCGGCGCAACAACAACAAGCTCGTGTATTCGATGACCACCATTAAGGTTATGAATGAAAGCAACCACGTACCCGCATTGCGGCCGGTCATAGGAATGAGAACGAGTGGAACCGCGGCAAACGGCGGATACTCCCAGAGAAAGTCGCGGTACGGCATGTAGTTGAAGCCGATTTCATGCGCGCGCTTGAAGTATCCGTTTGCGTCGGAGAAGAAGGTGTGATGCCCCACACTCGCGACGCATGCGATGATGCACAGACGAATGAGCACCTCGCGTGCATGTCGCAAGACATTGTCGGGCCACGCCAGCTGAACTTTCACCCGACCTCGCGAAGTTCACGCTTTAGGTCATGAATTTCATCTCGCAACTTTGCTGCATACTCGAATCGCAGATCAGTACTTGCTTCTGCCATTTCTTCTTCAAGCGTCATAATCAAACGTGCGAGCTCAGCGTGTGGCAACTCGGCGTAATCGCTTACATCGCGTCGACGCGAGCGCTTTCCCGAACCCGGCACCGGCGCACCGGCCTTCTCACCACGGAGCGACGCAAGAATGTCGGTAACCGCCTTGCGAATCGTCGCAGGCTCAATGCCATTTTCTTCGTTGTAAGCGAGCTGGAGTTGGCGGCGGCGCTGCGTTTCGGAGATTGCGCGCTGCATCGAGTCGGTCACTTTGTCGGCATACATAATCACTTGGCCCGCCACATTACGTGCGGCACGACCAATTGTCTGGATTAGTGAGGTCTCGGAACGAAGAAATCCTTCTTTGTCGGCATCGAGAATCGCGACCAATGACACCTCGGGAAGGTCGAGTCCTTCACGCAACAAGTTGATACCGACGAGGACATCGAATTCACCAAGGCGAAGGTCACGCAATGTCTCGATGCGCTCGACTGTGTCGATGTTCGAGTGCAAGTACCGACAACGAACACCTTGTTCGAGCAAGTACTCGGTGAGGTCTTCGGCCATCTTCTTCGTAAGCGTTGTGACCAGCACGCGGGCTTGGGCCTCGACGCGCTCGTTGATGTTGATGATCAAGTCGTCGATCTGACCCTTGGTCGGCTTGACGATGATCTCCGGATCGATGAGGCCGGTTGGTCGCACGATCTGCTCAACGACTTGGCTCGACTGTTCGATTTCGTAACGCGATGGAGTCGCTGACAAGAACACGCATTGATTGAGGCGCTGAAACACCTCGTCGAATCGAAGCGGCCGGTTGTCCATTGCGGACGGCAAACGAAACCCGTGGTCGACAAGGATCTCCTTTCGCGAACGGTCACCTTGGTATTGCCCGTGCAGCTGCGGCACGGTGACGTGACTTTCGTCCATAACCAACAGAAAGTCTTTTGGGAAATAGTCGAGCAATGTGTACGGTGCTTGACCGGCGACGCGACCGTCCAGATAGCGGCTGTAGTTCTCGATGCCGTTGCAGAAACCAACCTCGGCCATCATTTCGAGGTCGTATTGCGTGCGCATGCGCAAGCGCTGTGCCTCGAGAAGCTTGCCCTCGTTCTCGAACCATTTAAGCCGTTCTTGCAGCTCGATTTCGATGCCGTGCACCGCGGTCTTCATCCGCTCTTCGGTGGTGATGTAATGCGTTGCGGGAAAGATCGTAAGGTCTTCGTACTCCTCCATCAGCTCGCCGGTAAGTGGATCGAAACGCGTCATACGTTCGACGTCGTCACCGAACAGCTCGATGCGAATTGGAAGCTCGTCATACGCCGGGTGCACTTCGATGACATCACCGCGCACACGAAACGTGCCGCGGATCAGGTTCGCGTCATTGCGTTTGTATTGAATGTCGACAAGGCGACGCAGCATGAAGCGTTGGTCGTTGCGTGAGCCCTTGATGATGCGTAGGAGCTGGCCTTCGTATTGCTCGGGCGAACCAAGACCGTAGATACACGAGACCGACGCGCACACGATGACGTCGCGCCGCGCGAGCAATGCGGCCGTTGCGGAGTGACGCAGCCGCTCGACCTCGTCATTGATCGAGCTGTCTTTCTCGATATAAGTATCTGAGGAAGCGATGTATGCCTCTGGCTGGTAGTAGTCGTAATAACTGACGAAGTACTCGACGCGATTGTTCGGAAAGAACTCACGGAACTCATTTGCCAGCTGCGCGGCAAGGCTCTTGTTCGGCGCAAGCACAAGAGTCGGCCGCTGCGTCTTCTCGATGGTCCACGCGATCGTTGCGCTCTTGCCCGACCCCGTGATTCCGAGAAGGGTCTGAAACCGGTCACCACGATTGACGCCCTCGGCGAGGGCCTCGATCGCTTTTGGCTGGTCACCGGCGGGCTGGAACTCGCTGACGAGCTCGAAATCAGGCATCGCCCCAGGCTACCGCCGCACCGAGACAACCACCGTCCGCTTCGACAATCGCCGCCAAGTTCAATAGTTGAAGCCTGGAGGTCGCCCAGCGACCGGCAGCGTTCTCAAAATGTGGAGCAGCAGGCGGGCGCTGTGCCATGCTGCTGCTAGCTGTTCAGCCATCGCATGAACGCGTCTACGCGGTCGCTCAAATGATCCAGCGAGCCATTGTTATCAATTACGTAGTCCGCGGTTGCGAGCCGGTCGTCGCGGGCCATCTGCGATGCGATTCTTTGACGTGCATGCAGTTCGGTCCATCCGCGATCGTGCATCACGCGCTGCACAGCGACGTTTTCGTTGCAGTCGACAACCACCAGTCGATCAACCGTGTAGTGACCGGACTCGATCAGAAGTGGAACGACGAGCGCTACAACAACTTCAGAACCTCGAAGACTGTCGAGCTGCCGCGCAATCTCGGCACGCACGCGAGGGTGGACGATCGCTTCCAGCGCCAGGCGCTCTTCTGCGTCGGAGAACACAATTTCGGCCAGCTTGTGGCGATCGAGGATTCCATCGGGGTGCAGCACGGTTGAGCCGAATCGGTCGGAAATCGCCGCCAGACCATCGGTGCCTTTCGCGACAACGTCACGAGCAATGACGTCAGCATCGATTATTTCGATGCTTCTCTTGGCCAAAAGGTCGGCAACGGTGGATTTTCCTGACCCGACACCGCCAGTAAGACCGACAACCAACACCTCATGAACGTAGCATCGGGGGTCTAATGGCCCAGATAGCCACGACCGGCCCTATTGCCAGGCAGGGCAACCTCGTCGCCCTGGTGACGGCTGTCCGATGGGGAACAACAACGGTCGGCCTCATGTGGTCGGCGATTCTGGAACCTCGTCTCGCAACACTCGTGTTCGGCATCATCCTTCTCGCCTATGCCCTGTGGCGAACGCTACGACCGGTCGAATACAGCGGGCGCGAGTGGCGCAGCTTGCTCGCAATTCTCGGTGAGCTAACCCTCAGCCTCACGGCGATTGTCGGAACGAATTGCTGGAACTCGCCTTACATCTTTGTTTTATTCACTCCGGTGATCGCTGCAGGGTTCGAACGTGGAATCTGGCACTCGCTGCGCGTGGCCGTCACCGGAATCGTTGCCGTGACGATTGCGGCTCTGGCGCTCGGGCTGAACACCGATCTTGCGTCGATTACCTCATGGAGTTGTGAACTGATTCTTGTCGCATGCGTTGCAAGTTACGGTCGCCATCTTCTCGAACGCGCGGAAATTGCGGCCGCCGTCAACCTCACACAGTTACGTAGGCTCAACCAGGCAAACGCGCTCCTTGTCAGCCTCAACCGGCTTGCGCATGACCTGCCGGCATCGTTCGATTTACAGCTCACGATCGAATCCGCCGTGGAGGATGTGCATTCGAGCGTCGGTGCAGAGATCACAGCACTACTACTACTCGACCGATTTACGGGAACGTGGTCAGTTGCACACGCGCGCGGCGCGCGGCTTCCCGAAGCGTTCACCAAACTTCCTACAGCGATCGACGCCGTCGCGCGAAAAGAGACGCCGCGCTTCGTAGCCGCGCTTACGCAGGAACGGCCCGGACTTTCGCCCACTTCGGTCGCCGGAATTTATGCTCCATTGTGGTCCGGCACGACTCAAGTGGGTCTGCTGGCAATTGAAACCACTAAGTCCGAACAATTGGACGATTCTCGGCTCGATGTTGTGAATGAGGTTGCCGAACAAGTGGCGTTGGCGGTTGACAATGCGCGCTGGTTCGAACGTCTACAAGCGCGTGGCGCAGCACAAGAACGCAGCCGAATTGCACGCGACCTTCATGATCGCGTCGGCCAAGGTGTTGCCTACGTTGCGTTTGAGCTCGACCGCCTATGCGAAAGCGCGGAAGCAGCAAGCGTTGGCGAAGACCTCCAACGCTTGCGTGATGACGCGCGTACGATCGTCGGTGAGCTCCGCGAAGCTCTTTACGACTTGCGCACCGACGTATCCGAGCAACAATCGCTTGTGTCGATAATTGACGAGTTTCTCGGGCGTGTCCACCGTCGCTCAGGAATTTCGGTCGCGTTCGACTATGACGAACAGCGCCGGCTTCCGGTCTCGGAGGAACGCGAGGTCTGGCGAATTACCCAAGAGGCGATCGTCAATGCCGAACGCCACTCTCACGCAGAACACGTTCAAGTGAATTGGCGCCTGGATGAGAGGGGAGGACTGCTGGTAGTCCGCGACGACGGCGGCGGCATCGCTTCGCAAATCTCCGACGACCGCGCTTCATACGGCATTACGGGAATGCGCGAGCGCGCTGACGTAATAGGCGCAAGACTCGAGATCACTTCGGCGAAGCCTCAAGGAACGATCGTGATGCTTTCTATCGGTACAGCAGGTGCACTACCCAACGAACCCACGGCAGCCCTCGAGGCGGCGGAGGAACACGGTGTCCGAACCTAAGGCGATCCGAGTAGTCATTGCAGACGATCACACGATGCTGCGAGAGGGCCTTCGGAGGTCACTTGCGGGCCAGGGCCTCGATGTCGTGGCAGATGCAAGTGACGGGTCAGAAGCAGTGGTATTGGTCGAGAAGCACCGGCCCGACGCCGTTTTGATGGACGTCACGATGCCTGTTCTTGACGGCATCGATGCCGCAAAGCGCATCAGGTCGAGTTCACCCAACACCAAGGTGATCATGCTCACGATGCATTCGGACCCCTCACTCGCCAAGCGGGCCCAGGAGGCCGGAGCATCGGCTTACCTGGTCAAAGACTGCACGACCCGCGACATCATCACCGCTATCGAGCGGGCGAACGCGGGCTTGACAACTTTCCCCGAGATCGAGTCTTCGAGTGCCCTGGGACCGGACGGCAAGCCGCTGATAACCCAGCGCGAGGCAGAAGTGCTTCAGCTCATCGCGGACGGCCGCTCCACCGCAGAAGCGGCACAGGAACTCTATGTATCTGTGAAGACCGTGAAGAACCACCTGGGCTCGGCCTACGCCAAACTCGATGCCCACGACCGGACGCAGGCTGTTTTGAAGGCCGCACGGCTCGGGATTATCCGCCTGGGCCGCAAATAACCCCAGATCAGAGGGCAATTCCGTCGAGAAGGGCCTATCGACCTATATAGAGAACGGGCTACCCCACCGATACGAGTTGTGTTCCCCACAATGGGGCGCAATACCAACAAGGAGCCACTCGTGGAGCTCGTAACCTATTGGCAGCGTTTCTGCGCCCCTTACCTGCGGGCCCATCTCAGTTCGACAAAGGCGGGTAGCACCGAGCGAGGCGCCAGCCTCGTTGAGTACGCCCTGCTGGTCGCACTTATCGCGGTCATCTGCATCGGCGCCGTCACCTTCGTCGGTGGCGCAGCCAAGTCCAAGTTCAGCTCGGTCGGAAGCGCAATCTCCAGCTAAACAACAAGCTTGTGAACAACGCCCGTTTGGTCATCGACCAGGCGGGCGTTTTTCGCGCGCCCCAACTTTAGACTTTACGTTTCACGCACGGACGAAGACCGTCCAGTCGCCCTCTTTGAATTGGGTCTTCCAGCGCGGGTCTACCGCGAGCAGTTGAGAGAGCGACTTATCGGATTCCCAAAGCACGACGTCGATCCGGTACTTGTCCAAAATAGGTTGCACTTCTTTGTTTGTTCCGTATAGATGGAGATAGTCGGCGGAGACGGACGCCGGATACATGTCAATGCGATCGTCGATGAAAACTCGCGCCTCCTTTCCAACACGCCAGATTCGGAAACACCCGGTTGTCTCACGGCCGAGCACATTGTGGTTCGGGTCGAGCAAACCTTCCTCGCTCATGCGGTTCAGCGCTGCTACCGGGTACATCTTCAGCTCGTACGGGTTCTGCGCGACCGTACGCCCGACGACAGAAAGGCCCACAAATGCAACCAAACCAAGTACGTAAATAACAACCCGCGCGTCATGCGATGCGCTCGGCGTCTGCGGTTGCTTACCGGTTGAACGTTCAATTTTCAATACGTGGCCGAGGAGCGGGGCAATTGCAACCGCAAGCATCGAAAGATTGCGGTTTGCGTATAACGAAGCGAACAACAAACCCAAGACGGGAATCAGGTGTCTCCACGGAACGATCGAACGGAACCCGATCGCTACAACCAACATAAGTATCAGGGCAAGAATCGCGCCTGAAGCCGAATGAAATGACGGCGAACCCCATTCGACGATTGCTGCGAAGCTCTTTGCTCGGTCGCCGAACGCGCTTGCGAAGAAAATCAGAATTCGGGGACCAAGTGGGTTGATCGCGCCAAGCAATATTCCGCCCCCGAAGTAGGCCGCGTATTTGAGAGTTCGTTTGTCGAACACCCCGCGATCCATGCGCTCGCCTATTGCAAACGCGGCGAGCCAGGCGATACCGGTAGGCCAAGAACCGTGCGTGTTGACCCATACCCAGGCAACGGGCAATAACCACCACGCCGAGCGCCGGCGCGTGGTTACAAAGATCAGTAACGCGAACGCCAGTACGCCGAAGAGCAGCGGTCGCTGGGTCCACGAGAGCCACGCGAGTGCAATCGGCAATGCACCGGCGAAAAGAGTTCTCGCCATCGAGCCTGCGCGCGCGAGTAGCGCTATTACGAACGCTGCTGCCCCGGAGAGGAATATGTGGAGCAGGATGACAAGGCGATCATCGCCATATTTGCTCAGCAGGCCGTAAATGCCTTCAGCGAGCCAGCTCTGCACGATCCAACGATGTCCGGCGGCGGTAAATGAGTATGGGTCAGTGCGCGGAATCGACCAGTGCGTCACCATGTCTATGCCCGTACGCAAGTGCACGAACATCGAGTTGTCACCTATGGGAGCCGCGACAGCGACCATTCCGCCAACGACCAGCGCTGCGATCACCACATGTTCCAGCGTCAGTTTGGAATTGGTCACAGCTAGAACGCTAGTGGTCCGTCCGGCCCGCGACCGGTTACCGGATCCACGACGACCTTTGTCCCCTCACGCGGACATAGTCCCCCTGAGGGGACAAAGGTCGGGCGAGGTGGCGCCAGGCGAGGCCGGGTTATGCGGGCGTCACTTCGGGTCCGCGTCGACCAGCCAGCCATTTTTATACTTCTTGCCCTTCCACACCTCACGCTCCTTACCCGAGTCGTGATCGACCAGAACGCTTTGGGTGTCGCCACTCGCCTTTTCCAACTGGAATGACTTCACCGGCGAAATGGTCTTCCG
>JBBSGY010000089.1:0-8134 GCA_038253645.1 Acidimicrobiales bacterium | reverse complement strand
GCTACTCCTTTTGGTTCGCTCGACTGGTCGAAGCTGGGTGACCTCACGTTCGAAGCCCCTGACACCCTCATTTTCCCGTGTCTGCGCCTTGCGTATGAGGCAGGTAGAGCCGGCGGCACTGCGCCCACCTGGCTAAATGCTGCGAACGAGGTGGCGGTCGCGGCTTTTCTCGAAGGTTTGGTGACTTGGGATGCGATCTCGTCCATCATTGAGAAGACTCTCGAGTCGCACGACCCAATCGAACCGACCTCTATCGAAGAAATCGTGGAGGCCGATACGCAGGCTCGCCGCGCGGCCGAGCAATGTTTACGGGACCTTTGAAGGTAGATCAAAATGATTTCAAATGAGCACGATCACGGAGAGCGCACCGAGACCCGCGCTGCTGTAAAGCAGCTGAGCCTTCTCGCTGGCGTTCTCGCGATCGCGATCGCCGCTTCGATCGAGACTCACAAGGTTGCGATGCTCCTCATCATCGTTGCGCTGATCGGGATGCTCCTGGCTCATGAGCTCGGGCACTTCATCGTTGCGAAGCGTTCTGGCATGAAGGTGACCGAGTTCATGCTCGGCTTCGGCCCGACGCTGTGGTCGGTTCGTAAGGGCGAAACCAGCTACGGAATCAAGGCGATTCCCGCTGGTGCATACGTTCGCATCATCGGAATGAACAGCCTTGAAACTGTTCCCGAAGAGGACGAAGCCCGCACTTATCGCCAGAAGCCGTTTCACAGCCGTTTCGGCGTCGCGATCGCCGGTTCGGCAATGCACATGTTGATGGCTTTCGGTATCTACTTGTTCTTGCTCACCGTCGTTGGTCTGCCGGCTGCATCCACGACGATCGGAAGCATCTCAGCGCTGAAAGACGGCCCGAGCCCCGCGCAGGATGCGGGCTTCCAGACCGGCGACAAGGTAGTTGCCGTTGACGGCCATAAAGTACACAGCTGGGAAAAGGATGTGCCGCCGAACATCCGCAACAATGCCGGCAAGCCGCTCACCTTCACGATCGAACGCAACGGAAAGCGTCAAGACCTGATTGCGGTTCCGGTGGACCGGCGCGCGAAGCCGGCCCTGACCGACACGGTCGGAACCAACGGCGAACAGCCGTTTGGTTTCGTCGGTATCGGCCCGAAAGAGTACGGGAAAAAGGAACCGATTTTCGGCGCGATTGCAATGTCGGGCAAGCAGGTCGGTGTCGGCTGTGTTCGCGTTGTAAAGGGCGTTGGCAGACTATTTGCACCTTCGGGCATCAAGTCTTACTCCGCGCAAGTCGCAGGAACTTCGACGGAGACGCCGCAAGAGCAAGTCAAGACACGACCGATTTCCGTCGTGGGGATTGTCGATGTCGGAACGCAAGCTGCCCATGCGGGGTTGCGCGATGCGCTCATGTTCTTGTTCGCAATCAATCTCGCGCTCGGAGTCTTCAACATGCTTCCGACGTCGCCTCTCGACGGTGGCCATGCAGTTGTCGCCATTATCGAAAAAGTGAAGTCTCGAAACGGCAGGCGCTACGTGATGGACCCGCGCAAGCTAGCGCCGTTCACAATTGCGGCGATTGCCATTTTGGGAGTCTTCAGCTTGTCGGCGCTCTATCTCGATATAACCCATCCTCTGAGTAGTCTCTTGAAGCAGTGACGGAATTTCCGAGACGTAAGACCCGCCAGATCAAGGTGGGCCGCGTACCCGTCGGTGGTGGCGCACCGATCACCGTGCAGTCGATGACGACCACAAAGACTGCTGACGTCGAGGGAACGCTCGCGCAGATCTACGCACTCTTCGGAGCGGGTGCAGACATCGTTCGTTGCACTTGCAACGAAGCAGAGGCCGCCGAGGGTCTCGCACACATCGTTCCGCGTTCGCCGGTTCCGATCATTGCCGACGTGCACAACCAATACCGCATGGGTATTGCGGCGCTCGAAGCGGGCGTCGCCGGGTTGCGTTTGAACCCGGGAAACATCCGCCGTCCCGAACACATCAAAGCCGTTGCGCTCGAAGCAAAAGATCGCGGAATACCAATCCGGATCGGCGTGAATGGTGGCTCGCTGGATTCCGACATCTACGACAAGTTCGGCAGAGCGACGCCTGAAGCACTCGTCGAATCCGTGACGAAAGAACTGCAGTACTTCCACGAAGTCGACTTCGATGACGTGAAAATTTCAGTCAAAGCTTCAAACGTTCCGTTGATGATCGATGCATACCGTTTGCTTGCCGAAACCTATGACTACCCGCTGCACCTCGGCGTGACCGAAGCCGGGCCGCCGCCGGCCGGTCTCGTTAAATGCACAGCCGGAATCGCAACACTGTTGAGCGAAGGTATCGGCGACACGATTCGCTACTCGCTCACCGCGGATCCGGTGGAAGAAGCGCGAGCCGGCCGGCAGTTGCTCGAGGCGCTCGGCCTTCGTGAGCGCACCGGGCTCGACCTCATTGCCTGTCCGAGTTGCGGACGAGCCGAGGTCGACGTTATCGGCGTCGCCAATGCCGCAAAGGCTGCGCTCGAAGAACGAAACCTTCCAATTCAGGTCGCAGTCATGGGATGCGTGGTCAACGGGCCGGGCGAAGCTCGTGAGGCTGATCTCGGAATCGCCGCCGGTCGCGGGCGGGGACACCTGTTCGTGAAGGGAAAGGTCGTCCGCGTTGTTGCCGAGGCCGACATGGTCTCAGCGCTCGTCGAAGAGGCAGAACGCCTGGTTGAAGAGGGTGTTGACGCCCGTTTGGCTGCGGCTGACGCAGGTGCGGCAGCAGCAGCCGAAGCAGACCGAGCCCTGCTCCTTGGCGAACAAGGCGACGATGCCAACCACAGCTCGGCCAAGATCGACGAAATCCACCGCACCCTGAGCTAGTCGGACTGTCAGCAGCGACTGCTTTCTTTCCGTGCCTCGTATCGTTGTGATTCGAGCCGAATTTGGCAAATCCGTAACGAGACCGGCCTGGGGAACTGCGCACTCATGGTGAAACGAAGCTGTTGCCCGCAGCTCGTGAACGGCGACGTACTCCAGGCGAGCTCTCAGATTTCTTGGTAACGGGCTCCAATGAGTGCCTGAACGTGTCGATAACGATGGCATGGCGTGGGTCTGCTCATGCGGCCAAAAGAATCTTGTTTCCGGGGTGCCCTGTCTGGCGTGTGACCAGTACGCGCCCGAAAAGCCAACTGTTTCCTCGTCTTCCGGGCCTGTGTCGCGTTTTGCGGCACCAGCGGGATCCCGGTTTCGTGACGATCCGGAGGTGATCGAGGAGCCATCTGGAGGACGCTTTCGCGACGCCGTTCCGGTGCCCCAAGCGACCGCAACCCCGGCCCCTTCACGTTTCGATGAGCCGGAGCCCCTCTTGGACCCCGAACCAAAACCGGAGCCGGAACTCGAAGTCGAGCCGGACCCCGAACCAAAACCGGAGCCGGAGCCCGAAGTCGAGCCGGAACCAGAACCAAAACCGGAGCCGGAGCCGGAGTTCGAGCCGGAACCCGAACCTGAACCGGTCGCGGAATGGCCTGACGTCGAGCGTCGCGAATTCGACGACCGCCGTGACGGCACTGATCGCCGCGAGGCGGAACGTCGCGCTTCGGCGGAAGCGTATTCCGAACCCGTTGCTTCCTACGAGGTCGGCGAACAGGTCGATGAGGATGAATACAACGGCGGCGCCGAGCCTCGGGAGCCCGAGGCGTATTACGCACCGGTGTCGGAATATCAACCTGAATACGAGCCGGAACTGCAGCCCGAGTTTCAGCCCGACGGCGGCGACCCGTACGTCGCCGGGTATGACGCGAATGAATACAACCCCGGCGTTGAGTACAACGAGCTCACCGAGAATTACGACGACGCCGGTTACGCAGCGGCCGATGGCGGTTATACGCCGGCCGCTGGCGGAACCGATCTCTATGTCAACTGGGACGAGCTCAATCAGTTCGCCGTGGACGGCTTTGGATTCAACGCCGAGGGCGGCGGGCAGGCTCAATCGGCGGCAGAGCCGGTGCAGGATCCGGACGCCACGCAAGCACACCAAATGCCATTCGCCGCACACGACGTCGATGTCGACGATGGCGCGGCTCAATCGTGGTGGGACAACGACGCGCAGCCGCAGGCCGGCTCGGACGCATCAGTCGAATGGGATACAGCCGACTACAACAGTGATCCGTATGCGGACCCTTCCCCTTCCCCTTCCCCTTCCCCTTCCCCTTCGCCGGCGAATGGCCGATATGCGCCAACCACTTCTCCCGAAGTCGAGGAAGCACCCGGATTTCAGGACCAGGTTTACCAAGACCACCGATACCAAGAGGGTTTCCAAGAGGACGGATTCGCCGAGAAAGGATTGGTCGCGAAGAGTCTTCCAAGCCAAGTTTTGCCGCAGCAGGACTTTCCCGGCCACGAAGAACTCGACCCGGTAGCGGGCAGTCTTGCCTACACGACTGATTCACTGCCGTATGCAGACGGCCCCGCCGGCACACACGACGACGAAGACGTCGATGTTCAGCCACACGCGAGCTTCGCAACCCACGTTGATCTCGACGAGCCGGATGACTTCGAGACTTCTTACGACGGCTGGGGTTTCGACGATGAAGACGAAGACTCATCCGCAAGTGACCACCGTCCGAAGGCTCGCGACAAAACGGCACGCGGTCGTCGAAAGAAGCCCGAGCCGGCAGCCGCCAGCAGGCGAAACTCCCGTTCGAGTTCACCCGAGACGATGGATCTCGGCACGTTCATGCGCAAGTGGGGCAAGTTTCTGGTTGTCATTGCCGCTCTGATCGTGATTGTGCTGGTCTCATCGATCGGTAACGTCTTCGAGCGAGTCGGTGCAGCGGAGGTCGGGACTCACGGCGCGATTGCATGTGCATCCGAGACAAAGAGCGGTGCAATCAGGCCCGGGGATCTGCAGAACAAGCTTGCTTCGCAGTTCCAATGGAAGGCAAAGCCCGACTACGAGGCTCGCACCGGTGTTATCGACTTCACGCGTGCGCTTCAGCTCGAGCCGATCGGCGCAGATGCCCTGGGCGTTCTTGACCGCACCCGCTTCGCTTCCGGTTACGACCGCCAGTACGCAAGCGAGAACTCCAAGACCGCGTTGTTGAACGTCACTGTCTACGAGTTCGCAGGTGGATCATGCTCGGCGGACTATGTCCGCAACCGTGTCAGGACGTCGCCTTCCCAGCAGCACTTCGATGTCGCCGGTATCGAAGGTGCCAAAGGGATCATCTTCAACAATGGTGGCACGCAGAGTTACCAAGTGGTCGCAGCGCGCGGTCAGTACACCATGATCGTGACCATCGCGAAGTCGTCTGCGAATGATCCCGTCGCCGAGATTACGCGTGCTGCACAGGCCGAATGGGCGGTTCTCGTCTAGAAAATCAGACCTCCAAAGAAAAGAATCGGCGCTCTGGTTATATGCTTGGCCGTCGGTTTCCTATAGCCCAAGGGCTGGGAGCGTGGGCATTGCCCGCGCTTTCCGTGTTTTTGGGGTTATTTACGGAGGTCAACGAGGTCGTCTAGAGGTCAAGGAGGTGCATACGGTGGGCGTAGAACAACGCGTAAGAGAACTGGTCGAACCCGTCGTGGCGCTCAGCGGTCTCGACCTTTACGACGTTGAGCTGGCATCCGGCATCTTGCGGGTGACTGTTGATCGCCAGGGCGGGGTCGATGTTGACGCCATCGGCGAGATCTCTCACGCGATTTCGCGACTTCTCGACGATGAAGATGTAATCAGTGATACCCGCTACCTACTCGAGGTCTCGAGCCCCGGTATCGAACGCCGTCTGCGCACGCCCGAACACTTCGCCGCGAACGTGGACACCGAAGTCCGCGTGCGGCTTACCCACGCGATCGACGGCGTTCGCCGTTTTGACGGCCGCCTCGTAGCTGCAACACCGACTCGGGTAGAGATTGAAATTGACGGCAACAGGCGGACGTTTGCGCACGAAGACATCAGCGATGCACGCACGATCTTCGATTGGAGCACGGCACTCAACCGTGAACCAGACGTAGATCTAAGCGATAGCTCCTCAACCACGAAAGCTCAGTCCTCCGGACGGGCAATGGAAAAGAAGGCTCCTGTACAATGAACGGCAATCCAGCATTCATCGAAGCGCTCGAAAACCTCGGCCGCGAAAAGGGTGTCTCTATCGATGTGCTTTTGGAGGCTCTGGCGAACGCACTGCACATGGCTTACAAACGCATGCCGGGTTCCGCCGAAGAGGCCGAGGTCGAGATCGACAAAGTGAGCGGTGAAATTCGCGTTATCGCACAAGAGCTTGACGACGAAGGCAACGTTCAGCGTGAATGGGATGACACTCCGAAAGACTTCGGCCGTGTTGCCGCGCAACAGGCAAAGCAGGTCATTTTCCAGTCGATTCAAGACTTCGTACGCGACCAGTCCTACAAGGACTACGCAGGTCGCGAAGGCGACATAGTCACCGGAATCATTCAACAAACCGACCACCGTTTCACGTTGCTCGATCTCGGAAAGATCGAGGCGTTGTTGCCGAAGGCAGAGCAAGTAGCGCACGAGCGTTACGACCACGGTTCGCGCCTCAAGGCTTACATCGTCGAGGTCCGCAAGACTTCGAAGGGTCCGCAGATTGTGGTGTCGCGCACGCACCCAGGTCTGTTGAAGCAACTGTTCGAACTCGAAGTTCCCGAAATTGCATCAGGCATTGTCGAGATCAAGGCAATCGCCCGTGAGCCCGGATACCGCACGAAGATGGCTGTTTGGTCGAACGATTCAAACGTCGACCCTGCCGGTGCATGTATCGGCGCGCGCGGCGCTCGCGTTCGTATGGTCAGCAATGAGCTGCACGGTGAAAAAATCGACATTGTCTACTTCCGCGACGACCCTGTTGACTACGTGCGTGAGGCAATGGCGCCGGCCCGCCCGAAAGAGGTCATCCTCGACGAAGAGACGGGCACCGCAACAGTTGTTGTCAATGACTTCTCGCTGAGTTCGGCTATCGGCAAAGAGGGCCAGAACGCCCGCCTCGCCGCCCGCGTCACCGGCTGGCGTATCGACATCAAGAGCGAATCGATGCTTGCGGACGAGGCTGCCGGTATCTCCACCAACGGTGAAGACGTGGAATGGGCCGAGGGCGAGTGGGTCGAGAACGATGCCGGCGAAATGGTGTGGAAGCCGGCGGACGGCAGTGAGGCAATGTCGGCAGAGGATTGGGAGACGGGCGGTTCCGGTGAGGCCGAGCCAGCGGTGGACACCGAAGCTGTCGCAGCCGAATCGCCCGCCGAGACACCCGTAGAAGCCAAGTAGTCCTTTTCACGAGCTGTGAGTGCCATAACGGCACCTGTAGCTCATGAAAAGCGGCGGTCATCGTGGTACCACTTGAGCATGTCGCAGGATGTGCGAGGATAAGTGGTCGCCAAAAGCTCCGACGTTCGCGTTCCGACGCATCTGCCGAAGAACTGGGGTCATAAGATACGTGGGCTTTGCCCAACAGAGGAATGTGGGCGCAATGCCCGACATAGAGCTTGAAGGAATAGCTGCACTTGCCCAAAAAGATCCGCGTCTACGAACTCGCCCGAGAGCTGGGGGTTTCGAGCAAAGAAGCCCTCGATCTGGCAGTCGCGCTCGGCATCGGCGTAAAGAGCCCATCTTCGAGCATCGAAGACGCGCAAGCAGACAGAGTCCGCCGTAAGGCAGTCCAAGACGGCCTCGTAAAGACGTCTTCCGGCGGCGGCTCCGATTCTGCCGACGGAGGCGTTGTGAGGGCAGATGCGCCTTCGACGATCGTCCGTTCAGGCTCGTCCGTGCGCAGTAGCGCGCCACCTCCGCGTCCGGCTGAGGCACCCGAAGCGCCACGTCCGGCGCCACAAGCTCCTCCGGCGCGCCCGCAGCAGGCTCCAGTCGCCCCTCGGCAGACTCCGCCCGCAGGTGCGCAGCCGCCTCGTCAAGCCCCGCCTGGCCCTCCGCCGTCTCCACATCAAGGCCAGCCGCCACCACGTAGGCCGGCGCCTCAACAGCCTGCACGTCCGGCACAGCCGGCCCGCCCAAGTGCGCCAAGTGCCGGTGCTCCGGGTGAGGCCGCGGGTACACCTCCCCGATCTGCGACCGGCAAGGCGATTCCGCCTCCGCCGCGTTCTGCAACAGGTAAAGCGATTCCACCGCCTCCCGGTATGGGTGGGCGCGCCGGCGCGCCGGCGCGCCCCGG
>JBBSGY010000088.1:0-8135 GCA_038253645.1 Acidimicrobiales bacterium | reverse complement strand
CTGCCCTTGCTTGTTGCACCGCCGTCATTTTGCCACCCGAAGGCTTGTTTCTCGAACTCTTCTCGGACGACCTCGTCGATGACACGGTGCTGTACAAATTGCAGCAACCCGTTGAGGGGCCTATCCCGGAAAAGCAGGGACTTGGCTGGACCGAGGAGTTCGCCATCCAGACCTATGGTGCTGTCTTGGATGGATTGGCAGCTACGGATCGCTTCATGGATGTAAGCCCTCCAGCGACTTCCGAGTACCTGCCGACCATAGAAAAAGAGGATCTCAGGATCTTCGGACTCCTCCAGCGAGCTGCCGGCAAGCGCCCTTTGGCTGAAGCGGTACTGGTCACGAAGGACAAGAAGTTTGCCGCACGCGTTAATGCTCATGCACCCGTGCTTGCTCCGGGTCTGCCACAGTGGATCGCCATGGATCCATATACATTCCCGCGAGCAGTTGCCTCCTGGACGTCTGACGAAGACTAATCAATTCCGAGCTGATTTGCGATAGAACGCGTCGCCACGGCTTCTGGAACTTCCCAATAGGCACCACCCGGGCGGAATAAAGCGATCAACGCGCTTCCCTGTCTTTGGGTTCGACAGCCCCAAGATCCTTGTTAGAAGAAGGCAGCGGGGGTCAACTCTCCTGCGGCCGCCGCTGCGGCTCGAGCCCGGGCGACCACACGAGAGGTCTCGCTGGTGGAGGTCGTCGGGCGCACAGTCGATGATGTACCCAGGCTCGGCCAAGTACACGGTCGAAGAAATAGTGGCCGTCGATTCAGCTTGTATCTGGACGAAGGTGACTGTCGACGACAGCGACAATCTGCTCAATGGTCAAGTGAGCCGTCAGCGTGGAGACATAGTTTTGAAGAAGCGCGTTCACAACGAGTCGATCAATCCGACTCCGTGGGTCATGACGCAATTCGCACCGGAGTCGCTCAACGTTGTCGACAGCACTCGCGCATGCGGTTAGTCGTCGCCGGGGCGATCATTCTCGCGCTTCTTTCGGGAGCGCCCCCGGCGTTCGCTGCATCGCGTACGCAAATTGGTGCGGGCTTCGGCGCCAAGCATGGCGACGCAAGCATTCGTGCCGTCGACTCAGAAGACGGCAATGACATCATCCAGCGTCGGCGTGGTAGTGGCGGCACTGGTCCCGATAACTCGCTTCCGACGCTCACGACATGTGGAGTTACGGACGACTCGCAATTCAAGTCGGCGGCGCTTCCGGCTTGCGACAGCCTTCCGAACGGTCAGCTTGCGTTCGCAGTGTTGGTGCAGCCCGGGCTCAATCCGCCCAATGCTCCGACACAGCAACAAGTCTTGGCTTTTGTGCGTGACTACAGCCGCACGCTTTCGATGCCGGTTCCGCAACCTCAGATAAGCGCGCCCGAGGGCATAACGGGTGCTCGGCACTCACTCGATCTACGTACCCAATCAGCGCGCATGTTCCCCCTTGAAGACACCGCGTTCGGACAGCTTCGCGCCACGGCGCACGGCACCTTCACCGTCAATTGGGGCGACGGTAAGACAAATACCTATCACTCAGCCGGTGCTCCGTGGCCTAATAGCAATATCAGCCACTCGTGGGAAAACAGGGGCACATACGACATCGGTGTCACCGACAATTGGAGTCTCGACTGGAGCCTTGGAGGCTATTCAGGCGTAATTACCGGACTTCAGACAACTGGCAGCATCACCGGCTGGCATGTCATCGAAATGCAAGCAGTCATCATTCACTGATCCGCTATCACGGCATTTGACAACACATTCTCAATGAAGCCGAAACAAACGCGGAGGAATCCAAAGTGGCAGTCCCACGCGTCGGCTGCGATTCGGCAACTTTCGAACAAGGTGCATTTGAGGTCGATTTGCGACAGCGGATGCACCTTGTTCGTGTGTCCACGCGCCAAATCCACCACCGGACCGCCTTGCGGCGAACCGCGGCAGTAATCAGCAATCAGCAATCAGCTGTGCTGATCGTGAGTTCTGGCGATGCGGATGTTCATGTTGCGCCTGTGGTCGATATTGATAGGTGAGCCTCGTTGTGACTGTGATTTTGAAATGTGCCCCCACCGAATTGCCGTCAGGATTTATTGACGAACTTAAGGTGACAGGATATCCTGACGATTTGAGAGAAACGAGAGAATGCAACTTTGGGAAGCCACGATCTGGGGTAGCGCTTATCGGCATGGCTTCTCCGAGACCGCCATCCGGCACGCACTTCGAAACTTCACCGCCACAGCAGAAGATTCCGACGACGTGACACTTTTCCTTGGCCCAGCCGATGCTTCCGGGCATGAGTTGATCGAAGTCGGCGTACTCAGCACCGACAAGGGATCAGTCGTAATTCACGCAATGAAGGCACGAATAACCCGGTTCCATCAACGAAAGAGGTAACGCAAACATGGCACGAACAATGATCGACAAACGAAATGCGGCCGAACAGATCGCTGATCGACTCGCAAGCCGCAACCCTGACGACACGCAATGGCAAGACGGTGCCCCACTTCATCGTGTCGCTGAAATCTTTCAGCGATCAGTGAACGACGAAATCGAACTCTCTGAAGCAGTGGCTGCAGCTCGGGAGCAAGGCTGTTCTTGGTCTGCGATTGCCGCAGTACTCGGAGTTTCCAAACAGACTGCACAGCAGCGATACAGCTGATATCGAAACGCCGCGACGTGGCCGGCTAAGAATAAGCACGGAACGAATACCTCCACAGAGTCTAATACCTCACTCTCACAGTGAGGTATACTGCTCTGTGGAGGTATTCAGAGATGAGCACCGGTGAGAGGCTGACCCAAGCAATTCAGGCAGTCCTTCCTCGTTCCATGTCCGTCGTCGAAGGCATGCAGACAAACGACGTCTACCACCTCGAAATTCAAGCGGCGGTGCCAAACATGCCGTCGGCTTCGATTCGGCATACTGTCAATGCACTCTGGGTGGGCGAAGGCTGGCCAAAGCAAGTGGAGTCCGTTCTTCGCCACGGCTCTCTTCCTGATGTGATCGTGGGTCGCCGCATCTCTCCAGGCGCTCGGGAATTCGCCACCTCGCACAACGTCGGCTGGGTGGAGGAATCAGGAGCTGCTGAATTCATCACCAGTAGCGGGCTTGTCATCCGCACGGAACCCAAGGTGCAACATGCGGGAGACTTCCACATGCAGACCCGTCTTCAAGGCGAAGGCAAACAAGTCGCACACAAATGGACCGCAGCGATGCTGGCGACAGCTGAAGCGCTTCTACTTGGCACCCGCGCAACAGTCGATGGAGTCAAGAACGCAACGACATTGTCGACTGGATCGTGCGTACGCGCGTTGCGCGCGTTGACTGATTTGCAGTTGCTTTCGGCGACCGCAGCACGCGGCCGCTACTCCCAACGTAACATCGAGAATATGAGCGCCTTTCTCGGCGCGTATCGAGACGCAGCTCGCGAGCAACGCGCTGCTCTCCCTGCATCATTTACTCATGTCGTCTGGAAACACCCGCTTGACCACATCGTCAAGATGAGCGAGCTTTGGGACCGCGCAGGAATCTCATGGGCTGTTACCGGCGCGCTTGGCGCCGATCAAATCGCTCCGTACCTGACCGATGTGAGCACGGTCGAGATCTACGTCGGTGGGCCGTCGACAGCACACGAACTCGATACGGTTGCGGGGCTAATCGGCGGCGCTCCCTCGCTTGCCCGTGGCGCACGTCTCGTCCTTCGACCGTTTCCAACCACGACTTCGGCGCTTCACATCACTCGTCACTGCGGCTTGGCGATCGTTCCCCTTCCGCGGCTCTATGCCGACCTGTTCGACGTCGGTGTCCGCGGCGGCGAAGCCGCAGAACACTTGAAGGAGGTGACAGGGCTTGGGCGAGATTCGTAGCCGATTGGCCCGGGCTGCAGCAGAAACAGCGCTCGTCAGGTTGGTCCGCCACTACGGCTCAACACCCGAGTTTGTCGTGCTTGGCGGCCTTGTTCCCGACCTTCTGTGTTCCACGAGTCCTTATATCCACGTCGGCACGACGGATGTCGATGTCCAAGTGGACTTGGAGATTCAAGCCGGTTCTACGAACGCGCCGAAACTCGAAGGTGCGCTCATGCGAGCTGGGTTCGAAGTGGACTCGAACAAGTCATGGCGATGGCTGTCAGACGGGCCAAACCGAATTGTTATCAAGTTCGAATTACTTGCCGATCTCGATGACCATCCAGCGGAAAGCAGTGTGCTCTTCGATGACTGCGCGCGACTTGGCGCGGTGAATCTTCGGGGAACCGGCTTCGCTGCCGGCAATTTCGAACTACGTACATTTTCCGGCGTCGTCGACGGCACACCTGTAGACGTGCAAGTACGCGTGGCTAGCTTGGCCGGCTACCTGCTCGCCAAAATCCACGCAGCGCGATCGCGCCGCCCGCGAAGGATTTCTACGACATTGCGTTTGTGCTGTTACATCACGATCTCGGTGGCGTCGAGGTCGCCGTTGATCGGATCCGACACGCATTTCCCGACCAGCCCCTCGGCGCAACGATCACTGCTCTCGACGAGTTGTCGCAGAACTTCACAGATATCGACGACCAAGGGCCACGTTCATACGCCAACCAGATGGTGAACGATCACCCGGCTCTCATCTGGGAACAAGTCGCGCTGGATGCGTGCAGTGCGATCCGACAATTCGTCAACCTGCTGAAGCAGCCGCTGCAACGGGGGTGAGCGTCACATCGCGAAATACGAACACGACAGGACTGTTGACATCTTTTCGATCTTATCGTCGCTCAAGACCGTTCCGCCCTTGGTCTTGTATTCCATCGGCTTCTTGGTTCTCGTCATTTTGTCGCTCCTCATCTTCCCGTGGATTTCCCGCGCCTGGGTTGATGAAAAGGAGTATCGCTGCGGGGCACAGAACCAGAACAAGGTGCATTGGTGGTCGATGTGTGACCCCGCATGCATCTTGTTCGTGTGTTTAGGCGCCAAATCCAGCAATCGGACCGCCCGTTTCTCAGCCGTTGGAGGATGAGGGGAGGATCGGTCTGTGGGGCCCAAATTTTCCCGCATAGCGAGTCGATCGAAATATCAAGCCGTCCGGCGCGATCGAACGAAAACTAAAGGAACTGGATCTCGCTGCCGATTTGGTGTTAGATATTAGATACGCGAATCTAACACCCCCCTTTCCGAGAAAAAGCACCCAATGAACGCCGGAACAACAACCAGCCAGGTAGTGGCACGAATCAAGAGAGCCGGGCCCGATCATTGGTGGCGTCACGGCGACTTTGCCGATCTGGACGTGAGCCCGGCGACTCTCGACGTCATCCTTTCTCGTTTGGCTCGGCGCGGTCAGCTTCAAAGGGTCCATCGGGGCCTCTACTGGAATGGGCGCAAGAGTCGTTTCGGAGTGGTTCCCCCCTCTGGCGATGACACAGCCATGCACGTCGCAGCGGTCGACGGAGTGGGTCCTGCCGGGCTCAGCGCCGCCAACGATCTGGGGCTCACGACGCAGGTTCCCGGCCAATCTTTGGTCGCCGTTCCTCGCAGGGCGCCGCGCCCTATTCCACGCGTCAAGTTTGTCGACCGCAGCACTCGCATCGGGCGCGTCGTGCAGAAACTCACGTGGACCGAAGTTGCTGTTCTCGAAGTTCTCGACAGCTGGGATCGAGCTGTCGAACTACCAGATGACCAAGCAATCGATGTACTCGTCAAACTCATGAAATCGGGCGATGTGCGCGTGGTGAAACTTGTTGCTGCTTCAAATTATGAGTCACCAGCCACGCGGCTTCGCCTCGGCGCGCTGCTGGAAGCTGCAGGCATGAGTTCCACTGCAACGAAAATTGCGAAGCCGCGATCTCCAATGGCTCGCAAAGCGCAACGGGTTGATGCATGAATCTGCGTGATACAACCGACTTCGGCGCCGCCCTGCGGTTCGCGGCAACTTCGCTCAACGTTCCAGAACGACAACTGGAGAAGGACTACTGGGTTACTCAAACGCTTCGCGCTCTGTTTCGAGAGCACCCCGGAACGATGCTATTCAAGGGGGGAACCAGTCTTTCCAAAGCATGGCGTTTGATCCACCGGTTCTCAGAAGACATCGATTTGTTGTTGTTGAGCCGGCCGGGTGACGCAACTGATGAACTGATAGACAAGATGACAGCGACGGCCTCGTCCGTGTGCTCTTCAGTGCCAACTGTTCAGCACGAGACCACTGGCTTCGCCCGCGTAATCACTGTTCCATATCCCATGGCGCCGAACACGGCGAAAGCCCCGGGTATGCGCAAAGAGATCTTGCTTGAGCCGGGTGTTCGTGGTGGGCCGCGACCTCACACAACCATGAAGATCGGAACTCTGCTTGCTGACGGGCTCGAAGCCGGTGTGGCGGGGGAGTACGACGACCTCGATACGTGCGATGTAGACGTTCTGCATCCAGCGCGCACTTTCGTCGAGAAACTATTCGCGGCCGAACGTATTGCGCATTACCTGAAGGCCGAACCAAACAAGCCCATCAAGGGTACTGAAGCGCGTCATTTCTATGACCTCTATTTTCTGGCTGACCCGTCCGGTCCTGCAATTCAATACTTGAGCGAGCCGAACAGGTACGAGGAAATCGTTCGTGACTGCGAAAAGGTTTCCCATCGTTGGTTCCCAGATCGGCTACATAGTCGACCAAGCGCTGGTTTCGCGCGGAGCGCAGCGTTCAATGACGCGTCGATTGTGCAACGACTTGCGCTCGTGTACGAGCCATGGAAGACCTTTGCTACCCGAACGCAATTCGGCCGTCATTTAAACAAGTTACGCACCGTTTGACCTCAATCGAATGGCTGTAAAGAGCAGGCGGCGGCGCCACGGCACAGCACCGCAAATGGTGCAATCCCGGCCCCTCATACTGCCGGCATCATTCTCACCATGGTGGTGTAGCCGGTGCCCTCGGGCCTGCCGAAGTTGCTCGGGCGCCAGAATGTCGAGTGGTGAGAAAGTTGGATGAGCCGCGCAGGCCGTGCACCTTGACGGCCTGGCGATAACGCTTTACGTGTTTAGATGCTGCCAAGCGCGTCCAACGCAAGGGATGTCCCGCCTACGGACGACCCTGTCGGATAGCAGAAGGTTTCCGCTAGTGACTTGGCTGGGCACTCACGCCCCGCTGTTCGTGTTGTCACCCGAAACTTCCGCTCATGGACGACAATGTCACACGACGATTACCAAGACTGATTGCGTCGTCGGTCAGAATTCGATCTGGTTGATGTTCGGTGAGCGATGGACTGCCGCCGGAAGTTGATGCGATTGCGCTCCCGATGCCGTTGAGCCAGAAATCTGAGAATGTTCCGCTGGTCTCAGCGATCAAACTATTGGGATCTCCCAAGTTCTCGACGATTTGAAGCCGGCCGGTCATAGAAGGCAACCTGACATTTGCTCCGAGTTCGGCGACGACATCACATTCGGGAATTCTGACCGTGACACCGCCACGGTCTGAGTATGGGTTCACATTTCGATCGACAAAAACGCTCACCTCCGCGTCATTTGGGAGCGTGACGTTCATACTTCCGAAATTCAAGCCGTCTGGTGAATGGTCCTCAATGAACACGTGTATTTCACGACCTCGATCTCCGTCGACGACTCCCGTGCGTACTGAAGAGTGACCGTCAGGCAAATCTTGAGTCTCGACGATGATTGCGTCTTGTCGTTCCGACGACAGCGACAATTCCACCTTTGTAGAGACATGAACAACAATGCGGTCACGCGCATCGGGTGACAGCGACAGCTGATCTTTTGTAGGCCGGATTGGTTCGTCATCGATATCAACTGATGGTGTCCACATCGTCTCTCCCAACGGTCCTCGAAACATGGACTTGCGAACTGGCAAAGGTTCGCCCGAAAGTCTGCGGCAATGCAAACGGTTGAGTGCGTCGACAAGTCGAGAGACGTTTGGCATTCGACCCGGCTTCTGTTGCAACTCCTGTGCGTCGACAGGACGGGCCCGTTCGGGACGGGGGCCTGTATCGTTGATCATCGCGACGTTTCGGTAAACAGACGTCGCGTGTTTCGGATCTAAACGGTATGACTTACGGTCCGGCCGCGCCGGAGTTGTTTTCTCTATCCTGACGTCGGCGAATTCGTTAGGCATTGCATAGAAAGGCACGGTTGCGTCTTTGACGTAGGAATACCCAATCTGAATGTCCAGCCCTG
>JBBSGY010000087.1:0-8140 GCA_038253645.1 Acidimicrobiales bacterium | reverse complement strand
TGTAGTCGGCAACATGATGGTGAATCACCCACAGGTCAAGAAACTAGCATTCGTGGGATCAACTCTCATTGGTCTCAACATTGCACAGCAACGTGTAAGTCAGAGTGCGAACAACTTCACCCTTGAGATGGGTGGCAACAGTGCAGCCATCGTGTGCAGCGATGCCGACGTCGATAATGCCGTTGCGTCGATCTTTTGGAACAGCACCTATTACGCCGGTCAGGTTTGTACGGGCGTAAAGCGTGTGCTCATCCATGAGTCACTGTTTGCCCAATTACGTGAGCGGCTCGTCGCTTTGGCTAAGAAGTACAACGATCCAAAACTTCTGATCGAACATATTGGCGCGATCATCAGCGACGAGATGTTGAACATCGTCGAGTATCGCGTGGAGCGGGCTGTCGCCGCGGGCAACGAGCTTTTGACCGGCGGTAAACGCCTCGACAAAATGCGTCTGCCAAAGGCGAACAAAAACGGACACTTCTTTCCCGTCACCGTGATGGAAATGTCTGACCACCGAACCGACCTGGTGATGAAAGAGACGTTCGCGCCGGTATTGCCGCTCATCCCGTTCAGGACACTGGATGAGGCAGCCACGATCGCTGGCGAAACCGATTATGAGCTATCAGCAAACGTTTTCACGCAGAATGATGCAACAGTCGATTACCTATTGGGACGTTTGAATGCCGGCATGATCTTTCTCAACGACAGCGAGGTGTCATATCCCGGCGGAAATTTTTGGAAGGGACACGCGCAGTCGTATTTGTCGACAAGTGACGATGATCGCCTACTTGGAATGTATGAAAAGCGTCTCGTGTGGCGCAAAGACGCATCTGTGAGAAGGGACTACTGGTTCGAATGATTCGAGTTGCGTTAATCACAGGATCAACAAGTGAAATTGGGCTGGCGACGGCGCAACGACTCCATCGCGAGGGCATGACAGTTGTAGTCAATAGCAACGATCCTGAGCATGAACGGGTGGTTGCCGAATTTGACGACCCGAGCCGAGTACAGTTTTACGTCGCCGACGTGAGGGACGAAACAGCGCTCGTCGCCATGCGCGATCACATTGAATCAAACCTTGGCCGCCTTGACTACCTGGTAGCGAACGCCGGTGTTCACACAATGCCATCAGGCAATGACCAGATTTCTCAAGTGCACAGCACGTGCACGGACACGGTCATCGATATCAATCTCAAGGGAACGATTTCGACGCTACGAATATTCGGACCACTCATTCAGAAAACATCGCAAGCTGGGGCGATCGTCACTCTTTCATCAGTAGACGGATTGATCGGTGAACCGTATGACGTGATCTACTCGGCAACAAAGGCGGGCGTTGTTTCATTCACGCAGTCGTTCGCTCGATTGCTTCGTGATCCACTGGTGCGAGTGAATGCAGTCGCGCCCGGTCTCGTTGACACGCCGTTGACAACAGCAATCGATGTAGATCCTACGGAGACGACCGACGTCTCCGTCATTCAACGCATGGGTACAGCAGATGAGATCGCCTCCGCTATCGCGTTTCTGCTTTCCGAAGACGCCTCGTACGTAACTGGCCAGGTGTTGGTCGTCGATGGGGGCTTCACACTCAAATGATGCTTCTCCGCAAGCTGTGTGCGCAGAGCCCCCGTTTCGTAGGCTTAACGCACACACGGCGTGCGGGATTGAACCTGGCGCCGTGTCGGGTCGGCGGTTTAGTAGAAACCTAAACGGAAGTGCTCGCCGCTGGATCGCTGCGCATTCATTTCCGATTGCACATAGTCCCTTACGAATTGAAGATACCGATCAGGTGTCCCTGCAAGCGATTCCAGCCTTGCCAATTCTGCCAAGTTCTTTTTGCCGAACGCGTCAACAATGTAATCATCGTGCAATCGTTAATGCGGTACGCTGCAATGCAACAACGGTTCTGATCGACAACGCGCAAGCGTGAACGCGCTTACGGCTTTGCAATTTGAACGATTGCCGCCAGCAATGCGCCAACAGCAACAGCACTACGTAGTAGCCAGTCCGGCATTCGACGAGCAGTGTGCGCGCCGACGTAGCCTCCCGCAATGCTCGAAAACACCAACGCGACTACGGCGCGCCACTCCACCGGACCGAACAACGCAAAGTAGATCGCTGCCGTCGCGTTGGAGGCGAGCACTACTACAACCTTCAGTGAGTTTGCGCGCTGTATTCCGCCGCGCAACAGCAGGACGTACGCTGCAACCAGTATCGGGCCGACTCCCGCTCCGAAGTATCCGCCATAAATAGAACCGGCGAATGTAAAAAGAACGGCGGGTCGCACTCGATCTTTTGACTCCTCTCTTCGCACCAACTTCCGAACAATGGTCGGTCCGGCGATGACCAACACCGCTGCGACAATCAGGAGCCAAGGAACAACAACATCGAAGACGCGCGAGCCGAGTAGCAACAACAGAACGGCTCCAATCGCGCCACCTATGCAACCAGTAACCGCGATGATGTAAATATTGCGGCCTTCATTCCTCAATTCCGCGCGATATCCAAGGCTGCCGCCGATCGTCGAGGGCATCGCGACCCCGATGGTGTTGATGATATTCGCGTGCAGCGGTGAATAGCCGGCGGCGAGCAGAATGGGAAACGACAACAGTGAAGGCGAACCCGTCGTTGATGAAATGATTCCGCAAACGAAGCCAAGCGGAATAAGCAATAACTCAAAATTCACCGCGTCACTCTGGGCGATGAGACCGGTCTTGTCGAATCGGACACCCGCATCAGCCGGTCTGAATGCGAAACTTAGAAAACGTCGAACGCAAGACGGATTATCAACGCAACGACCAGCAACAAAAATGCATGGCGGATGAAACGACTGCCTTTGTTGATCGCGATGCGAGATCCAACAAATCCACCTGCCATATTGCAGACAGCCATTAGTGCGCCGAGTTTCCAGAAGACATGTCCGCCAATGGCGAACATGATGAGGCCTCCGAGATTGGTCATGACGTTGACGACCTTCGCTGTCACCGATGCCCGCATGAATGTGGCACCTTCGCCGGCGATCAGAAGGAATAGTAGGAAACTACCGGTGCCGGGGCCCACAAGACCGTCGTAGAAGCCGATAATGCTGCCGCCGGCGACGGCAATCAAACTCGCCCGCCGGCGTGTTGGATGACCGTGTTCCAGATGACCGAAGTCTTTACGTGTCCATGTGTATATCCACACGACCACGAGGACAAGGAGAATCAAAGGCTTTGCTTTTGACGGCGGAAGCAAGCTGACGCTGTGTGCGCCTATGAATGAACCGACAAAGCCGGTGATCGCCATTGGAACCAGGTAGCGCGCCTGTGGGCGATGGTGCCGAACGAAGTTGATGGCAGCAACAGTCGTCCCACAAATGGACGACATCTTGTTCGTGCCGAGAATTGTTGCCGGAGTTGCATGCGGAAGTAGAAGAAACATCGATGGAAGCTGCACAAGGCTACCGCCACCGACAATCGCGTCCATTGTGCCGCCAGTCAAACTTGCCAGGCACAACAGTGCAATCGTCCATAGATCAATGTCCGCGGGCACGGCCTGAAATTAGCCGAACTTTTTCGGACCAAATTCTTGCGATCGCTCGATGAAGAAGTCTCACCAAGTGGAAGCGGGACGTGTCTTTTTCTTGCGTCCTTTCAGCTGTGATCTGCTTGACTATCGGTAGCATCGCCGCTGTAAAGACTCACAAAACACCAAGGTTTGCCCATACGTGCGTAAGCGGCCGGGTTTTCGAAATTCACGAAACGCGCGGCCGAAGGCGCTGTCGCAACAAAGGCAAGACTTGCGCCATATCAGTGACTACAGCTGTCGAACCCTCATCCAGAAAGCCTGAGGGCAACAATTCGGTGCTGTATCCGATGACTTCCATGCCGGCTGATCGTGCTGCCGCAACACCAAAGGGGCTGTCTTCGATGACGATGCATCTGGAAGGATCGCCGTTCATCAATTTCGCGGCATAGAGAAACAGGTCAGGCGCGGGTTTGCCGCGCGCGACGCTTAGGGCGCTGAAGAGTCGGCCTTCGAATCGGTCCAACAAACCTGTCATGCCCAATCGCTCGACAATCTTGTCAGGCGAGCCGCTGGATGCAACACACGTTTCGACATCAAACTCGTCCAACGCGTCAAGCAGATTTACAATGCCCGGCACCGCGGCGAGCTCATCGTTGAAACGCTCAACGTAGTTGTCGTGAAGGCGTCGTAGCCATTCATCACCGAGCGCGCGGCCTGTGTGGTGCTCAATATCGTCACGCATTGCAACATCGGTTCTTCCGAGAAACCGCTCGGCAACTTGCATTGGCGTCAGGTGCCATCCCTCGGCGTTGATCATCTCCGATTCGGCCTGGACGCCAAGCCGTTCACTGTCTACGAGGACGCCGGCACAGTCGAAGACGATTAGTTCGATGGGGTTTGCCATAACAAGCGACACGACTCTCGATATCGAATCTTATTGTCCAGTGCATGAGAATCAAAGCGAGATGACAGGTGCGGAAAGACCGTTCCTCGTTACAGTGGCCCAAATTGTGACCCGATCTCTGCGACCATGGCATCGGTGATGCCGAGTCCGGTTGCGTCTGATTGTCCGGAATCAAGAGCGGCAGTTAGGGTCCGCCGCAAAATAGGTTGCGCGCACCAGTGCTCTGCACTTCAGAGAAATGGCAGCGAGCCAGACATCCCACGGTCGTAAATGAATCGCGTGCGTGACTCTCGGGGGAACCCCAATCTTGATTCCGTCGGCGAACAGGAATATCGGTCCTAACAACAGCTCCTGATCGGGACCCACCGCTGCCGTAACTGCGTCGACAACTACGCGCTTCTGATTGCAAATGCTTTTCGACCCCTTGTCGGGCGGCTGATCCGGCCAACGATGATCAAGTGGATGAAAAGGCGTTGTGTCGGTAAACAAAGCAACGCGACCCTTGTCGAGATCAACGATTTTTAACAGTGTTGCCGAACCGCGAAGTGCGCCACCGGGGATACTTGACTACCGAAGGCGAGAATTCCATTCAACGATATTAAGGCGCATAGCGTTGATCGCAAGCGTGTCCTACCTGCTCCCCGGCGAACAGGCCCGCGTAAATCAGTCACTGTCCTCTCGCGAGAATGCTCTGTTCCTGACGCGCTGTGTCTCCACGTGGTCATTGCAACGACCGGGGAACTCGCCGTCTCACAAACGCTCGCGGCTAAGCGTGCGGGGCGCGCGTTTCTAAGTGAATTCCCTATTGCGCCATTTGGCCGGAATGCACCAGCGTCTCTGAGCGACGCAGATGTCGTGCCTGATTGGCAGCAAGTAGTGCGTAAACGAACAATTCCTTTTGACTAGAGGTGGGGTTAATGACAGAACAACGAGACAAAATTCGTTATCTCGAGGAGCGAACGAACTTCAACAAGCTGCTCGTTCAGAATCCGAACTATTTCGGCACTCTCGCGGAGAGCAGCTTTCCAGCAGTGCTCGACGTGAAAGGCAACACCGGGTTCGAGGAGCTGACCTGTGTCGGCTTCAACCCGTTACTCGATCAGGTCGAAGCCACGGTCGCGATAAAGCTTCCGGATGGTTACGGCGGTGATCTCTGTTCGCCCGGAAGTACCGAGTACGTTCGTTTCTACGTCGACTACGGAGCTGGGTGGCAAGACGTCGGGTTGGCTTCTTTCAATGCTCACGACATTCCTGACTCAACCGATTGCGCCGATGGTCGAACAAAACCGCTCACATACGTTGTGGTCTATCCGTTGGACTCCAACCGCGACATTTGCAAGAAGCCGGTGTTGCCCAAGGTGCGGGCAATCCTTTCCTGGCAAGTTGCGCCACCTGCCGGGTCTCCGAACTGGCCTCAAATCTGGGGAAATTCGATCGATCGTCACGTGCAGATCAAACCGAAGCGCCGGCGGTTCATCGATATTTTCGATGACATTGCCTTGGGTTCTGGTCAAACGCTGAATCTGCCCGACGACTTTGCCCATCTCAGCCTCGAGCCACTCGACCTGCCCGATCCTCCTCCACTGCCGTTGAAGAAGCTGGCGGCGCACTATTCGAAAACACCTGAAGGGCTCGAGCCGGTCAAGGCGCATCGCTACGCCTTTTCGGAGATTCAACAGGCGCTGATCAGCAACCTCAGCCCTGAGGAGATTCTGCAAAAGAGCAGTGAGCTCGCCGAGATAGGCATCAATTGGACCGATGTCATTGGAGCCCTCCAAGACAACAAGGGCAACGTCGGTTATGAGCAGCTCACTTGCCTGGGTCTCGACTACAACCAGGAGTGGCTCAATGCCACGTTCGTGATCAAACGACCCACCGGCTATTCGGGGACGTTGTGTAGGGGCGGTAGCACCGAATACGTGTCGTTTTGGGTCGACTACGACGACGATTGCAAATGGCGGTACCACGGCACGGTCTCTTTGCCCGTCTACGACATTGCCTCGATTCCAGCCGACGGTCTTCACTATTGGGTCGGTCTTCCCGCTGAACTCGAGAAATTCAAGAAAGACTGTGATTCGCCGAGGATCGGCCGTATTCGGGCGGTGTTGTCATGGAACACTCCGCCGTCGACAACCAACCCAGACGACGTGCCGTACTGGGGTAACCGTCTGGATACCCACATCGAGATCAAACCTCGGCGTCGCAATCAAGACTTCGAGATCGATGTCATCGGTGGCATCAACGTTGCACAAATCGATGTCGCCGGCGGCGGACTCACGCAACCGTTCGCTCAGTTCGCAGCATGGGGCTCGCCGGCCGACGGATACGTGCCAAGCCGTCAGTGTCCATTCGGAGGAATGGTCGACGTGCATGCTGATGCACCGTCGAGCTACAGCGCAAGCGGGAACCGATACCGGATTGCCGTGCGAAAGGTCGGCACTGTGGCCGTTGAGTACGTGCAAACGGCGTTTCCGACGTCGAACGGCGTAGTTACAACGATGCGCACACCCGATCCGATTACCGGCTATCACGACTTCCTGCCAGTGAGTCAGAACATCTACAACAACCTCGGCTGGTGGTACACATCGTCTCTCGCTGCTGGCGATCAAGACGCGCTCTGGGAATTGCGAATCGAGATCGTCGATGCGTTTCTCAATCCGCAAGGCAGCACCGCTTGGCACAGAGTGCAGCTCGACAACACCGCGCCGGATGTTTCGCTCGCGATCTCCGCTGGTGGCGACTGCAAAGACTTCAACCAGGGAGACACGATCACCGGAGACTTCAGTGCCACCGACTTGTACTTCGGTCACTTTGAGATGAGAACACTGCCCACAAGCCTAGGCCCACCGAACCCGACGCCATCTTCGGGAACGACGGACGCGCTACCAGAATCGACGTGGTCGTTAACGATGCCTCCTGCGGCGAGTCCGTGCGGATATGTCGTAGAGCTCGAAGCTTGGGATCGGGCCGTCGTCGGTTCTTGGCCTGGAAGTCACAATTACAACCGTGACGACACCGGGTTCTGCCTGCGAAAGAAGTAGTGGTAAAGCTTCTCCCCGTGTGTTGGGAGTGATCCAACACACGGGAGGGGTTTAAGACGTGCAGGCGTTTGCAAACGTGTTGCGTTGACGCATGTTGTACGTGACCTGGCTTGCATGTTTTGCAGTGTCTTGCGGCGCGTCACGTTGGTAAGGCGTCAAGGTGCACTTACGGTGCACTACCAAATGGTAGTTACGACTCCGAGATCGATGATCCGCTTGTCCGCCGTGACGAGTGGAAGTTCGTGTTCGAGCGCGGTTGCAACAATGAAACGATCGAACGGATCACGAAGTGCCGCCCGGGGAAACGCATCGAGGTGCGCCATGGAACGTTCTGTAATCGAGAGAACATGCGCGTTGCGTTCTGCATCGATCAGTGTGGCTTTCAACTCTTCGTAGTCATCGACGGCAACTCGATCGGCACCCTTCTTCTGTGTCGAGTACCAGATGTCCGGCAGGCTGGCTATCGATACGCCGATGCCATCCGTGTCGTCCGCATCGTCGAGCGCCGCGGTGGCTGCCGAACTGAGCTTGACTGGGTCACCCAGATACCAAAGGATGATGTGCGAGTCAGCGACGACCTTCATGCATCATCGTCAGAACGCTCGACAGCGGCAATCCTGTCTTGCTCACCCCAGGCCATACCTTCTTCGAAGGCTTCGACATTGATCTTTCCAACAAGCGCGCCTTT
>JBBSGY010000086.1:0-8177 GCA_038253645.1 Acidimicrobiales bacterium | reverse complement strand
GTCGAAGACCATTGGTTCGATCGACGGCGTCGAAGCAGCAACTGTTCACCTCGTTATTCCGAAGCAAGATGTCTTTGCCAAGGACGACAAGAAACCGAGTGCCTCGGTTCTCGTCAAGACTGCTCCCGGCAAGACTCTCGCCGGTGGCCAGGTTCAAGCAGTAGTAAACCTCGTGGCGTCCTCTGTCGAAGGATTGAGTACGGACAGCGTTACCCTCGCCGACTCGAATGGCAAGGTTCTCGCAGCTCCAGGCCAAAACGGTGCAAGCAATGCGCAAAACGAAGCGCAGAGTCAGGCAACGAACGCGATGGAGAACGACCTGACTGCAAAGATCCAAAACATGCTCACGCCGGTCGTCGGAGCCGGCAAAGCAATCGTCTCGGCAAAGGCGCAACTGAACTTTGACAAGAGCAACTCGACAACCGAAGTCTTCAACCCGAACAACAAGCCTGCCATCGCATCTTCCGAGCGCATAACAACTGAGAATTATGCCAACGGCAATCCGAACGCAACAGGTGTACTCGGCCCCAACGGCGCGCCGCTTGCGGTAGGCGCCAACGGTTCGGGTAACTACACGAAAAGCGACACCAGCCGCGACTTGAAGAACGACAGGGTTGTCACAGCAACCGAGAAGACTCCCGGTTCTGTGGACCGCTTGTCGGTTGCCGTCGTGCTCGACAGCAACGTTGCAAATATCGATCCAACCGAGATTCAGAAGATCGTTACCGACGCCGCCGGCCTCTCGGTGGCACGTGGCGACACCGTTACCGTCAGCCGACTTCCGTTTGACCAATCACAGGCCGACGCCGCCAAGAAAGATCTTCAAGCTGCAGCCAAAGCAAAGAAGTCGGACGCAATGATGGGCATGATCAAGTCGGGTGCGACAGTGCTGATCATTCTTGCAGTGCTTGCAATCCTGTTTGTCACAACGAAGCGTAAGGCCGCTGCGTACCGTCCGACACAGATCTCGCACGCCGAGCTCGAAGCTGCACGTGCGCCGGCGCTTCCATCGGCCGACGACATGATGAACGCCGCACTCGAGGCCGTCGACAAAACACCGACACCTGATGCAATCGAGCGGGCGATGGTTGACAAGGAAATCACCGACCTCATCGAGCGTCAGCCCGATGAAGTCGCCGGTCTTCTCCGCAGCTGGCTAGCAGACAGGCGCGGCTAATGGCACGCACGCTTACCGGCCCGCAAAAGGCAGCCATGGTGCTCGTGCACCTGGGCAAAGAACGCGCAGGCAAAGTTCTGCGCTCAATGCGTGAGGGCGAAGTCGAAGATCTCATGAGCGAGGTCGCGCGTCTCGGCGACATCGACCCGAAGGCAATGGAAAAGACGCTCGGCGAGTTTCGCGACATGGCGTCGGCGCAAGTTTACTTTGCAAAAGGTGGCCTTGGCTACGCGAAGGAAATGCTCGAAGAAACTCTCGGTCGCGACAAGGCGCTCGCAGTCATCGAGCGTCTGACGCTCACAACAATGGAGCTTCCTTTTGAGTTTCTGCGAAGTGCAGACCCTCGTCAGGTTCTTTCGTTCATCCAAGACGAGCACCCACAAACAATCGCGCTCGTGCTCGCGCATATTCTTCCCGACCAGGCCGCGCTCGTCATGAGTGGCCTTCCGGAAAAGGTGCAAGGCGAGGTAGCCCAACGCATCGCGCAAATGGATCGCACTTCGCCGGAAGTAATTCGTCAGGTCGAAACAATCCTTGAACGCAAGTCCTCGACGCTGCTGCAGCCGACAGAATCGACCAACGCTGGAGGTATTCAGCCGCTTGTCGAGATTCTCAACCGCTCCGACCGCACAACTGAGAAGTTGATTCTCGAAAACCTCGCAACCGCTGATCCGGAACTTGCGGACGAAGTTCGCAACCGCATGTTCGTCTTCGAAGACATCGTCAGCCTCGAGGACCGCTCGGTTCAACTTGTTCTGCGTGAGATCGACAGCAAAGAACTCGCGATTGCACTCAAGGGTGTCCGCCAGGACGTGCTCGAGAAGGTCACAGGCAACATGAGTGAGCGTGCATCGGAATCGTTGAAGGACGAAATTGAAGTTCTCGGTGCGGTTCGGCTGAAGCAGGTCGAAGAGGCCCAGGGCAACATTGTGAAGGCGATTCGCCGCCTCGAAGAGTCCGGTCAGATCATCGTCTCCCGCGGTACGGAGGAATTCGTTGAGTAATTCCGCTCGCGGCAAGCAATTGGCAAGCAACCGCGTGAAGACTTCCGTCATTCGGGGCGCGGGCACTTCGCGCGCGTCGAGTGCATTGAACTCAGGTTCAATCGCCACGTTCGACCCCAAGAAGAAAGTGCCGGCGAACCCGCTTGAAGCCGCGGAGGCCGCATACTCAGAGGCGCTCGAGCAGGGTTACAACGACGGTCTTGCCCAGGCGCGCGCGGAAATCGAAACCGCGATGGAAGACTCGAACAAGCGGGTTCGCCGTGCGCTGAATGCAATGGAAGAAGCCGTACGTGGCTTCGACGAGCACCAGACAACTGCATTGGCCGATGTCGAAAACTCGATCGTGAACGCTGCATTCTCGATCGCTCGTGCTGTCTTGCAGCGTGAAATCACCACTGCTGTCGACCCGGGCGCCGAGGCGATTGCGCGTGCGTTCAAGCTAGCCCCCGGTCGTGAAGCTGCCATCGTCCGTCTGAACCCGGATGACGCGGCAACTTTAAATATCACTCAAGTCTCGGCCATGGGTAGGCCGATAGAGATATTAGCTGACCCCGCCATTGAGAACGGTGGGTGCATCGTCGAGATCGGCGACACGACAATCGATTCGCAAATATCGAGCGCTCTGGTCCATGTGGCCGATGCTCTCGCAGTTTCAAATGTGGTCGCAGGAAGCGACCTCACATCCTCACGGACGACCGCCTCGGAGCCGCCTCTTTCGTGAGAACTACTACTGTGTCGAAGACGCACAATTCACTTGGATTGCGCATAAACGATGGACTCGCCGCCGCAGGCCCGCGCCAGTTCGGTCAACTTCGTCGCATCGTTGGACTCAATCTCGAAGTCTCCGGACTTGTCGCAGCCATTGGTGATGGCATCAACGTTTCAAGGACCGACGGCACGGAACTCGCTGCCGAGGTCGTCGCAATTCAAAGCGACTCGCTGGTTTGTATGCCTTACGGCGAACTCACCGGTGTGCGCGCGGGTGCCCCTGCTGAAGCAACCGGCAAACCACTTGGCATCAAAATCGGTCCACAACTTTTAGGCCGCGTGCTTGACGGTATGGGCAATCCGATCGACGGCGGCGATCCGCTGTTCGGCATGGAAGAAGTAAGTGTCGATGGCGAGCCGCCGCATCCATTGCGTCGCTCGAACGTCAACCAGCAGATGCAACTCGGCGTACGCGTGATGGACACGATGACCCCGTTCGGTCGTGGTCAACGCATGGGTATCTTCGCAGGCTCCGGAGTTGGTAAATCGACGCTGCTTTCAATGATCGCTCGCGGTACCGAAGCACAAATCTCCGTTCTCGCACTGATTGGTGAACGTGGTCGTGAAGTTCGTGAATTCATCGAGAACGATCTCGGTCCCGAAGGCCTCGCTCGTTCGGTTGTCATCGTTGCAACCTCTGACCAACCCGCACTTGTTCGCCGTCGCGCTGCTTTCACGGCTACTCGCATCGCCGAGTACTTCCGTGATGGCGGCCTGGACGTACTGTTAATGATGGACAGCCTCACGCGCTTTGCAATGGCGCAACGTGAGATTGGTCTGTCGGCCGGCGAACCGCCTGCCACGCGCGGTTATCCGCCGTCGGTGTTTTCGCTGCTGCCGAAGCTTCTGGAGCGCGCAGGCGCAGGCGCCCCTTCTCTTGATGGTCTCCGCCCTGGTGGAAGCATTTCGGGTCTCTATACGGTTCTGGTCGAAGGCGACGACATGAACGAACCTATTGGCGACGCAGCCCGTTCGATTCTCGACGGTCACGTTGTTTTGTCACGCAAACTTGCGACCGCGGGTCACTACCCGTGTGTCGACATCCTTGAGTCGGTTTCTCGTGTCACAGGTTCCGTTACGACCCGTGAGCAACGTGAATCATCCGTGGCATTGCGCCGGCTACTTGCAGCACACAAAGAGGCGAAAGACCTGATCGAGATCGGCGCATACGTACCGGGCACAAACCCGGACGTGGACCGCGCGATCTATTTGCAGCCCGCAATCGATCTCCTACTTCGCCAGGGCACGGACGACCTGACGCCTGCAGACCAAAGCTGGATGGCACTACAACAGGTGGTTAATGCTCAGTGAAAAAGTACAGCTTTCGACTAAACAACGTTCTACGCGTTCGTCGAGTTCAAGAAACCGTCGCCAAGTCCGAACTTGCGGCCGCCAACAACGAGGTTCAAAAAGCAATTGCGGCAGTCGAACAGCGCGTTGGAGAATATGAAGAGTCGCTTTCATCGCATTCGCTCGGCACTACCGGTGTCGACATGTTCATGCGTACGCGTTACTTCAACAACCTTTCGAGCAAGGCAGTTATCGCCGCAACGATCGCCCGCAACTCAGCCGCTGCTGAAGCATCGATCAAGCGAATGGCATTCACCGAATCGGCTCGCAAGGTAAAGGCGCTCGACCGCCTCGACGAGCGTGCCCGTGAGAATTACGCACTGGAGTCACAACGCGAAGCAGAGCGCGAGCTCGATGACCTCGTAACAAGCCGATTTCCGCGTCCACTCCGGAACGCCATCTAAGTAGCGAGTATCAAATGTCCGCATCCGAAGCAATCGCCAATGTTCAGTCGCGTATCGCAGAGATACAAACGCGCCTGAACGGCGGTGCTCGGGCTACGACAAATTCAAATGCCTCGTTTCAGACGACGCTGAATTCAGTTCTTGGCGAAAGCACGACCAACAATCTCGTTGATTCGCTTTCGAGCTATTCCTCTTCCAGTTCGAACGACGGCGGCAGTGCCGCCGTCGATGCTGGAATGAAATATCTGGGCACGCCTTACGTGTATGGCAGCAACGATCCGTCCAAGGGGCTCGACTGCTCGTCACTCTTACAGCGGGCGTACGCAGACGTTGGGATCTCACTTCCCCGTGTCGCAGCCGACCAAGCTCGTGAGGGAACAGCAGTGCCATCTCTCGCTCAGGCAAAGCCCGGAGATCTCGTCGCATTCGGCTCACCCGTGGACCACATCGGTATGTACGTCGGCAACAACAAGATGCTCGTCGCCCCACACAGCGGTGACGTCGTCAAGATTCAAGACGTTTACAAGACACCGACCGCGATTCGCCGAATCGTGCCTGACATGGGCTCGTCGGTCAGCTCGTCGTTCGGGGCCGCAACATCGCTCAACTCAAGCGGAATCGGTTCGTCGCTTCGCAGTCAGTACGACTCGCTGTTCACACAAGCAGGAGCGAAGTACGGCCTGCCCCCGAACCTACTTGCGGCGGTCGCAAAACAGGAGTCTGGATTCAACGCCCGCGCAGGTAGCGGAGCAGGCGCACAAGGTTTGATGCAAATAATGCCTGGAACCGCGAAAAGTCTCGGCGTGGATCCTTGGGATCCGACACAGGCTGTCGATGGGGCAGCACGCATGATTTCAGGACTCGTCAAAAAATTCGGATCTGTTGATCTGGCACTCGCCGGTTACAACGCCGGTGCAGGTGCTGTTCAGAAACACAACGGAATTCCTCCTTACAAGGAAACCCAGAACTACGTGAAAAACATTCTCGCTATGACGCGACAAGGAGGCGGATTATGAGCAGCATGCTCCCACCGACGACCCCGGTGCTTCCGGTCGAGGGCGCAACCCGGCCACCGAGCAACAGCTCGGACAGGAAGGGCGCCGGCAAGGACTTTGCAAAGGCGCTCGATGCCGCAAAGACGAACGACACCAAGTCGGCTGACCAAAAGGCCGCCAAGTCGGCTGATCGAGCCGCTAAGTCGGCTGATCGAGCCGCCAAGTCCGCTGATCGAGCCGCCAAGTCCGCTGATCGAGCCGAAAGTGCAAAGCGCCGTGAAGTCGCTAAGTCAGCCGATGACTCTGCCGCGACCCCACATATTGACGACTCGGCAAAGACGGCCGAAAGTGCCGGCGCAGTCGTCGACGCACCGCACGACACGGCGTCTGCCGTCGTTGAAGCTTCAGTGATTGCGACGAATATCGCAACCAACGCAGTCGAAGCCACGACATCTGCTCAAGTAACAGCCACGCAGGTGCCGGTCGTCGAAGTTCACACCACGCCGGCCGTGATCACGACAGCGATCGAAGCACATGCGTCGGCCGCAGTAGCGACGACTTCCGATGCAACGACAGCGAACGGCGAAGTTGCTTTGGCATCAACCGCAACGCTCGTCTCGGCGACCGGTCAGGCTGTCACAGCAACTGCGGACGACAAAGCGACCACAACTCCAGAACCGGATGTCGCGACAGACGTATCCGGCAACGTTTCAACTCCGACCACCGACGCTGCCGTATCGAACCTCGTGGACACGAGCCAAGACCAGCTCCTCGACGCATTGAGCAAGACAGTCGAATTCGCGGTCAAGACAGTCGCGGTCAAGACAGGTGAAGTCAAGATCGACAACAACCCTTCGGCGACAGCTGCTGTGGCAAACGTGCATGCGCCACACAACATCATCGAAGCAATGTCACCCAATCACACTTCGACGCCGGCTACCGCGCCCACTGCCGGCGCGAACCCGGCAGACATTCCTGCACCCGTTCGTCAGCTCGTCAACCTCGTTTCGCCGCTTCGTCAGCACGGTGACGGTGACTACCGCCTCATGTTGCAGCTCCACCCCGAGCACCTCGGCCGTGTTGAGGTTGCAGTGACGCTAAATGCCGGGCAGATCAGCATGCAGCTGTCAGCCGACAGCAACGCGTCGCGCCAGATGTTGCGTGAGTCGATGAACGAACTTCGCGCATCACTAACTTCTGCAGGTCTCGACGCCGGCTCACTCGACGTGAGCAGCCAGGACCCGCGTCAACACACAAATGACACACAAAGTGGTCAAAACAGTCATGTCTTCAATGATGCTGCCGATGCGGATGAAGACAACTTCTTCTCTCGACTTGCAACAGTCGTGAACCCCCCGGCCACGGATGGCCAGCTCGACGCATACGTCTAGCAGAAAGGCAATCCGTGACAACTTCATTTCCGATCACCGGAACGACCGACAACAAGTACGCGGTTGGAACCGTTATCAACACTGACGGTTCTATAGCCAAGACCGACGCATCAGGAAAAGCAACTTCGTCGGCCACACTCGACAAGGACTCTTTCATGAAGCTCTTGGTTGCTCAGTTGAAGTATCAAACGCCTGACTCGCCGGCCGACTCGTCGCAGTTCATGGCTCAAACCGCGCAGTTCTCGATGCTGGAGGCAATTCAAAACATGGCTAAAGGTCAATCATCTCTACTCGTCGCACAGCAATCCGTTACCGCAACCGGAATGCTCGGACAGAGGATCACAGCAGCACCGTCCAACGGAACTACCGACATTGTCGGTGTGGTTACCGGCGTCAAGCTTGGAACAGATGGACCTGTTCTGAAAATCGGAGACATGGAAGTCCCCCTCAGTTCTGTCAAAGAAGTCACAAAACCCTGACGGGGCACGAACTTCCAGCTAACGAATCTCTGCGCTTGCGCGCGTAACATCCGTCGCCTCTGGCGAGAATTGAACCGTCGCCTCTGGCGAGAATTGAAAAGGACAACCAACTCAAATGCTTCGCTCGCTCTTCTCCGGTGTCTCAGGTCTTCGTGGTCACCAGTTGATGATGGACGTCGTCGGCAACAACATCGCCAACGTCAACACCTCTGGTTACAAAAGCTCAAGCGCCGTATTCCAAGACTTGCTGAGTCAGGTCTTGTCAGGTGCAGGCGCACCGACTACGACAACCGGTGGCACCAACCCCGCTGCAGTCGGCCTCGGTTCACGCGTGGCTGCAATTCAAACCTCATTTGCACAGGGCGCGCTACAGGTAACGGGCCGTTCGACCGACCTTGCCATCCAGGGTGACGGTTTCTTCATGGTCAACTCCGGTGGACAGACGCTCTACTCCCGCTCCGGGAACTTCGACTTCGACGGTTCCGGACATCTTGTGACCGTCCAAGGTGGTCTCGTTCAAGGTTGGATGGCTGCACCCGGTTCGGGCACCGTCAACACAACCGGACCTGTCGGCAACCTCACGATGCCTCCGGGACAGTTGCTTCCTCC
>JBBSGY010000085.1:0-8300 GCA_038253645.1 Acidimicrobiales bacterium | reverse complement strand
TCGAACTCCACGCCCGGCGACCCCTCATCGTCCTCCTATGGTGGCAACCTCCTGACCGACCCGGTGGTGACGAACTTCTTGCAGAGCATCGCCGGTGAGGCAGTTGTCGCAGTTGGCAAGGCAGACAAGACCCAAGACCTACCCGTTGGTTTCGTAGCGACCACGAAGGACGCGAAATCGGCTCAGAACGCGCTTGACGCTGTCGCAGCCAAGGTCCGTACCGAAATCGGTCTGGCGCCGGCCACGGTCACGGTGACGGGCGGTAAAGCGTACGAGTTCTCACTGGGAGGAGACACCGGGGGTGGGGGCAGCGCCGCCGCATCGTTCTCCGCTGTGGGAACGCCGCTGACAGCTGTTTCAATGAACAGCTCGGACTACCTGGCCAATCCGTATGCAGAATCAAGCACTGTCAAGCAGACGGGTCCCGATGCGAGAGTGATCATCGGAATCGTCAACAACAAGCTCATCATCTCGAACAAGATCGACTACTTCAACAAATTGGCGCAGAGCGAAAACCCCGGCCTCGGAGGTTCGGCCAATTACACGGAACTCTTCGGCGATCTTGCCTCGGAGCCGCTCGGTAGTCAGGTCTACGTCGATGTCCAAGGTGTCATAAAGCTTGCTCAGAGTGACGCTGGTACCGGCAAACCGTCTATGGATGAGCAGAAGTGGCTGGACCACATGCACCTCTTCGGGGCCCAGTCCTGGACCGACGGCAAGCATGAGTACGGCGAGTTGCGACTCAGCTTCAAGTAGACGCCATGGGCGGTGTGCGACGGATTTGATCCTGCAGGGGCCAAATCCATCCCATCCGCGACTGAGATAAGCCGGATGACGGAGATAAGCCGGATAGGGTGAAAACCCGTGGCCCGACTGTCTGCAGACAACTTGAAGGTCGCAGAGGAGATAATCGCCAGGTATCCGCGTACGCGGTCGGCGACCATTCCCCTTTGCCATCTTGCTCAGGAACAAGACGGATGGCTGACCGACGAAGCGATGACCCACATCGCGGAGTTGGTCGGCTCAACCCCGGCGGAAGTACGCGGTGTCGCGAGCTTCTACGAGATGTTCAAGCTGCACCCCGTTGGCAAGTACCTGGTCGGCGTGTGCACGAACATCTCTTGCATGCTTCTCGGTGGTGAGGAGCTGCTCGAGCACTGCTCGAAGAAGCTTGGCGTAAAGCCCGGGTCGACAACTCCTGACGGCAACTTCACACTCGAAGAAACCGAATGTCTCGCGGCCTGCACCGAAGCGCCGATGCTTCAGGTGAACTACCGCTTCTTCCACAAAATCCAGCATGGCGAGTTCGACAAGCTCGTTGATGATCTCGTCGCCGGCAAAAAGACCGAAGACATTCCTTTGCACGGCAAGCTCTCGCGCGTTCGTCAAGAGATCCCCGTAGACCGCGCATACGGAGTTGTTTCCGTAGAGGAAGCCGCCGCACGCACCGCAAAGGCAGACGCGTAGATGGCCAACACAGGTTCATCAGCCGCCGAACGCGGACCGATTCCAAAGATCGTTTCCGCGCGTTGGGATGTAAAGAACAGCTGGACACTTCCCGTCTACGAACAAACCGGTGGTTATGCCGGTCTCAAGAAGGCTTTGAAAATGAAGCCCGAAGAGATCGTGGAAGACGTCAAGAATGCAGTGTTGCAAGGCCGTGGCGGAGCAGGTTTTCCCGCCGGAGCAAAGTGGGGCTTTCTTCCTCCCGGCAACTTCCCGCGCTACTTGGTTATCAATGGTGACGAATCTGAACCCGGCACCTACAAAGACCGCATACTTCTCGAGCGCGATCCGCACGAAGTAGTCGAAGGTGTGCTCATCACAGCGTACGCAATCAAGGCAGAACAAGCTTTCATCTACATACGCGGTGAGATGCCGCTTGCGCACGAGCGTATGATTCAAGCGGTCAACGACGCGTACAAAGCCGGCTACATCGGCAAGAACATTGCCGGCAGCGAATGGGGCATTGATGTCGTCGTGCACTGGGGTGCGGGCGCATACATCGTCGGTGAAGAAACCGCGCTCATCGAGAGTCTTGAAGGCAACCGCGGAATGCCGCGTCTCAAGCCGCCGTATTTTCCTGCAGTCAAAGGTCTCTATATGCAGCCGACTGTCGTGAACAACGTCGAGACGATGGCAAACATCCCGTGGGTTGTTACCAACTCCGGTGCAGCGTTTGCGGCGTTGGGCGGTGAGAACTCGAAGGGCACACGACTTTTTGCGCTCTCGGGTCACGTTAACAAGCCGGGCGTTTACGAAGTCGAGATGGGTACCACCTCTTTCCGTGATCTCATCGAGAAGCCCGTATACGGCAACGGAATGCGCAACGGAAACAAGCTCAAGGCGTTTATTCCCGGCGGCGCGAGCGCGCCATGGTTCTTCGAGGAGCATCTCGATCTTCCGCTCAGCGCGAAAGAAGTCGGCGATGCAGGCTCGATGCTCGGTTCAGGCGCCATTGTTGTTATGGACGAAACGACTGACGTTGTGCGCGTCGCATGGCGTGTCGTGATGTTCTTCGCAAAGGAAAGTTGTGGCAAATGCACGCCGTGCCGAGAAGGCACGACGTGGATGCGACTTGTATACGAGCGAATTCTTTCCGGTGCCGGCCGTCCGGAAGACATCGACTTGTTGATGGACCTTTCCGACAACATCAGCCCGGGAATCGTGTGGCCTCCTAAGCAGACAACCATTTGCCCACTAGGACCATCGGCTGTTTCTCCGATCGCGAGCAGCGTGAAGCGTTTCCGTGGTGAGTACGACGCCTACATCTCCGGGGCTAAGCCGGCCGCGGACGATCTTGCGCTTATCGGAGCCGAGGGCTGACCTACTCGATAGTCGCCCGGTGTCCCGCTACGGGAGACATCGGTATTGCAGTTGAATCAGCTTTTTTCGCAGTTGGTAACCGCTGCGCCTGGATTCGTGCAGGTGTCGGCGCGGTTGCGACTCAAGGCGACACCAACGTTTCATTCGGCCCTGAGGGCCTTGGGTTGCTCGAGAATGGCTTGAGCGTTCCGCAGGTCATAAAGCGGCTGCTGTTGTCTGACAGCGAGCGTGAGGGCCGTCAGCTGGCAATCGTGGCGGCTTCCGGACAGGTTGGCGCGCACGGTGGGTCGACCTTGATTGCACATGCGGGGCACCGTGTGCTCGACGGAGCGTCAGTGCAAGGCAACTGGCTTGCTGACGAAAACGTGCTCGACGCAATGGCGGCAGACTGGTCTGGTAGCCATGGCATGCAGTTGTGGCTGCGGTTGTTGGGTGTGCTCGATGCCGCTGAAGAGGCCGGGGGCGACAGACGCGGGCAGCAGTCCGCAGCGATGAAAGTCGCGCATGGATACCGCTTTCGCAACTACTGGGAAGGCACGTTCGCAGACGTTCGCGTCGACGATCACGATGAACCGCTCGTGGAACTGCGCCGCCTTGCAAGTCTGGATCGCGCGTGGAGTCACTTGTATGACGCGATCGAATGCGCACGACTCGGCGATCGCAACGGAGCCGAGGAACTCATAGTCGATGCAAAAGAACTTGCACCCGACGACGCATTGGTGAAGTACCTCTACTCGGAAGTGTCGAATCCGGCGCGCCCGCTTTCAGCCGTTGCGTGGCCACTTCAGGAAATCGGCCTCCGTCGCAAACCACCGGCACGCTGACACGCAGGCTCCGGGCTCCCACCTTCCACACATTTTTGAGAACGCAGCCCGTCGCGTGGCGACGCTCTGCCTTCAACTAATGACGCAGGCCCAGCTTGGCGGAGCAAGCCGGCCATTGGCCCCAGCCCGATCGCTGTTGGAGTTTGGTTGCGAGGTCCTTTTGAGTTGCATAGTCGGCCTGGCTCGGAAGGCCGGTTCCTCCGAGTGACTTCCAGGTGCCTGCACTGAATTGGAAGGCCCCGTAGTAACCGTTGCCGGTGTTGGTTGCTGCGTTGCCGCTGGCTTCACACTTCGACAGTTTCGCCCAAACGTCGTCACCGACAACTGTTGAATCGTGCTTTGCGACCGTCTGCACCTTGGCGGGAGCGGGAGCGGGAGCGGGAGTTGGTGTTTGCGGTTTGATGGTCGTGGTCGTCGTCACGAGCGGCGCAACGGCGGGAGCGTTGTACTTCTTTTCGAGATCCTCAACTGTTCCGCCGCGTGATGCAGCCGGATCCGGCGCGCGGTCTGCGGCAAGTTGCGGGGCATGCTTGCCAGTGCCTACGGAGTTGACGCCGAAGGTTGTCGCGGCAACCAAGGCAGCAACCGAACCGGCAACGATTACCGGCTCAGCGAGCGAAGGAAGCGGAACCGACGCGAGGTCCGCAAAGAATTCACGGAGAGCCGGCAACCCGGGAATCGAGAAGTGCTTACGGTTGTCCAGCCTCAGGCCTGACAAACGAACTCGGTCCGAGAGTGAGCCGGCGGACGCGTAATGCTGTGGCGGCGCCTCCGCTATTTCTTCACCCTCCAATCCCCTTAGTGGGGCCGAAGGCTTGTTCAACCAATAGGACAGCTCGTCCACGGGCGCCTCTCTCCGTAGAAGATTCAGGATACGGAGAGTGGTCGATCATTTTGATGGCGCGAATGCGACGAAATGCCGACAGTGAGGGTCAATAACGATCATCACGCGCGGCGCTCACCCGAGCTGTGTGCGCAAGCCCTCCGTTTTGGGCGAGGGGACTCTGCGCACACAGCTATCCGAGCGTCTGTGGTTCAGCTACACGCGCTCTACGTGGATCTGTGACTTGGGGACGCCTAGTTGGCGCAGATTTTTGACGACGCCTGTGACCAGGCGATCCGAGCCTGCGACATAGACGTCGCGGTGGCGAATATCGGGCACCGCCGACGCCAGGTGATCGGTGCATAGTGGCTGTCTGCCTGCGGGAAAGCGAGCCGGGGAGCCGACGATGATATTCATCTTCGCCCTCCGGAAAGCACCGATCTGCTTGAGTTCATCCAGCAGCAAAACGTCAGTGCGACGTCCCTCTCGATACATGAGCGTCACCTGTCCGGGAACGGCTTCGAATAGCGCTCGCATCGGAATGATGCCTTCGCCACCAGCAATGAGCAACGCCTTGTTCTTGGTTCCGAGATTTGGAGACAGCCCTTCGGGCTCCTTGACGGAGACCTTCGTGCCTGCCGGGAGGACTCTCAGGGCCTCACTCGTCTCATCGTCAGAAAGAAACATCACGCGGAACGTTCCTTCGCGCGGGACACATGAGAGATAGCCGAGTGCAGATCCGTTTTGCAGTTTGCCGCCGGCGAATTGCCACTCTGCGATCTGGCCGGGTTGCACCGGAAGCTCTTCGAGGTTTTCACCCGTGAAATGAATTGCAATGAGCCCGGGACGAATGAACTCGACATCGTCAACAAGCATCTTGAAACGCGATGAGGTGCCCATCGATCCGAAAAAGCCGCCCGCGAAGTAGGTCGCGACCGCAGCAACGAGGCCGATACCGAGAAACATCGGCTGTGCGGCAAGCGCCAACACATTGCCGACACCCGCCATTGCGAAACTAAGACCGGCAATTGCGACTGCGCCCGTGACACCGACGACTTTTGCCACAGTAACGGTGCTTTTTGCACTACTCGAAAGTTCAGATGCCGGTTTTGTGAACGACGCCAAACGCCCAACCATTGCCTGGGCTGAATTCGCTTGGCTCTTCGCAGCCTCGCCCTGCTTCGAGCGCGCGTTGCGGCGTAGTTCCCTTTCTGCTTGCGCGGCCATAGATTGGGTAACGGCGCGTTGCGCCTGTATTACCTCTTTTGGTGGCCACTCAGCAGTCTGCTTTTGCAGATCAACTGTAGATAACCTTTCACCCATTGCGCCTCCGCACTGTCAGGCTTCGACAGAGCACGTTTTGGACAAACTGTCATTAAACGTTATTTAAGGGTGCCAGCTAATTGGCGCTCGTAGGTGACGATTCAGTAACGACGCCAGGGCTTTTCTTCGTATTTGGTCTGAACCTTCTCGATGTACTGCTTTGCAGGGTCGTCAAGCCAGTGGCCGGAATAGTGAACGCCGACACAACCCCACGCGTCGCCCTTCGTCTGCGGACCGAGCCACGAGTGGCCGTCGTAACAACCGCGCTTCATCGCGAGTCCGTAATCGAGGTTATATGCGGTGCTTTGTGCCGACATCGGGTACGTGCCGGGCTGGTAGTCGTTACGAATTTGCAGCAGGCCGAATGCGAGTGGACAAGGTGGGGTGAGCCCGGGTGGGCATTTCGACTGGTCGTCGGTCATTGCGGCCGTGGCGGTTTGGCGCCAGCTGCTTTCGATTGCGACTTGTGCACGAACTGTGTCTGCCTCGAAACCCCACTTGCACGATGCCCATTGAATGATCTCGTCGGTCGTTCCGGCAAAGTTGCCCGACACGCGGTTCATGTACTTGTTTGCAACCGGGTCGCTCCCCCAGTTTGGCCCGAGCTTTGGAGCCTTTGCCTTGGTGCCGTTCGCGGTGCGGTTTTCCGGGCGCACTTCTTTTGCCTTGCGAACAGCCTTTGTGCAGTCCTTGTCAGAGGGGAGCTTGGCATCGGGTTCGAGCGCAAAGTCACCGGCATTCCCGACCCTGTAGGTGGGTAGCGCGGTCGTCGTTGTGGTGGTCGGTGGCGGGGCGACTGTGGTTGTGGTGGTCGGGGCGACCGTTGTCGTAGCGACACTTTCGTCGTCGACCGGCTTCGACGCCTTGGCAAGAATTGCTTGCAATGTCACTTCGTCCAGGCGGACATCGTGAGCCGGAGCGGCCGGCGGGCCGGGAGTGCTGCGCTCGGCGGTGATCTTTGCGGTCAGGGGCGCGACGAACGCAGTGACGATGATCGGCATGGCGACGACCATTGCGATTCGACGGATCCGAGGTGCACGCACTCGTAATAGATCGACCAGTTCATGGCCAACCTGTTCTCTGAATCGTTTGCGATACCCCTGAGCTGCCCTTGAGCAACACCTCGGAGTCTAATGTGGACGGAAATCGGTCAGGCGGCGAGTGCTTCAGCGCGGCTTTGGCGCTCATCGAGGAAGGCCCACCAAGCTTCGGCGATCGCGCGGGTGCCTGCGACTGCCGCCTCGATCTTCCCTTCTTCACAGCTTGAGGCCATTGCGCTGAGCGCCCAGTCGCCGTGGTCGATGTCGAGCGTCGCATGCAGGTTCCAGAACTCGACATCGCTCGAGGAGAAGCCGTAGTGCTCGCAGAGACCCGCGCGCTTTGTCGAAGAAATGCCTGGTGATTGAACCTCGTAGGCGGCGATGCCGCCGATTGCAGCAGCCGGGCCCATTTGGATTGTTACATCGTAAGCGTCGACAAGTGCCTGGGTTGCCGGCATTGCCTCGGTGTCGGTGCTGCCGCCGGCCGCTGCGACATAGTCGTCGAAGAGTTGAACGTGTGAGGGGTAACCCGCCTCGTCAGCGAGGTTGTCCGCAATAAAGTTACGGGCGTCGCCATCGGGAAGCATCTTGAGGATGGTCGAAAGCGTGCCCGGCAGGCTCGCCTCGAAGTGCCGGTACTGCTCCGCGTACTCGCGCAGCTCAGCAGCGCTGAGCTCACCATTTTGCCAGCGTGTGTAAAACTTGTGCCCCAGCAAACGGACATCGCTCAGGGCGCATTCTACTGCGTCGCGTAGCTCGGTTTCGTTGACCATGATTCCGCCTCCAGGAAGTCGATCAGAAGATCAGCAACGTAGTCGCTTTTGGGTAAGCCGAAAAATGGATATAGAACGCCCAAACACAATTACGGAGGCCAAATTGCCGGTACGCACATCAGACGCAACGTGGAATGGTTCGCTGAAAGAAGGCAACGGCTCGCTGCGCCTTGGCGGCGGCGCTTTCGAAGGGCAGTACAGCTTCAGCTCCCGCTTCGAGAATGGCAGAGGCACAAACCCTGAGGAACTGATCGGCGCGGCGCATGCAGGCTGTTACTCGATGGCGCTGTCCGGAGCGCTAGGCGCTGCCGGCTACGAGTCCACTCGTGTTTCGACAGTCGCCGATGTTCACATCAATAAGGTCGAGGGAGGTTTCGCCATCCAACAGATCGATCTGCGCACTGAAGCCGAGGTGCCAAATCTGAGCGACTCAGACTTTCAACAGATCGCGCAGCAGACGAAAATCGACTGTCCGGTGTCGGCGGCATTGAGTGCCGTACCGGTCAACCTTGAAGCAAAACTGACGTCTTAGCCCTGCGCCCCCGTCGTCCTAAGGGCTCGTGCCATAATTATCCGCGCGCTGGGACTCCGTTTCGCGTAGCGTTCATATGTGGACGTGGAAGAAGCCGAGCTGTTGGATTTCTTTGGCACCGTGCTCCCGTTGCTCGACGAACGGCAACGCCGTATCACT
>JBBSGY010000084.1:0-8314 GCA_038253645.1 Acidimicrobiales bacterium | reverse complement strand
CCGGTCGCACCACCGCCCGAGGGGTAGGGAATTTCAGTGGTCAGGTCTGGGGAATTTCAGTGATCACAAACACCGTCGGGCACCACGTTGACAACAACGGCCGAACCGGTGGCGCCGCAGTCGGCGTTTTTCGGCGCAGTCACGTTAACGGGATCGTGTTCGGCGTTGGTACGGGGTGTCCAAATCAAGGGCGTCGGATTGAGCGCACACACTTATACGGTTGCAGCGGGTGAAACCGTCCTCAAGAACGACATCCGAGTCGAACCCGGACAGACTGTGACTACCGATGTCTTTGTGGGCACCGCTGCAACGCTCACGGTCACGCGTGACGACGGCCTGCAACTACAACGCTCTTTGCGATGTACTCCGGTACCCAATCCGGGAGGGGGACCTATAGCCTTGTGACGGAGCAACGATGAATGAGTGAAACGCACTTCGCAACGCTGCTGGGAGATGTCGTGGAGTCAGGCAGAGTTGTGGCAGCAGACCTCAACTTGCGGACCAGCTGTTAGATGGCCATCGACTAGGCGTAGCAGCGGACCCGTGGCCACCACGTTGGACGACGAAGCCTGCCCTATCTCGTCACGTCTGCGGCATCGTGGCTCAACGACCGGGGCCTAGCAACGCCCGCCTTGAGTCCAGACGTAACCGTTGCCTTGGCTTCTCACTCCGTTAAGCCGGTCGTCACGCCTGCACTCACCAGCGTCGACACATCGCTCTCTGGAGCTTTCCGCACCGACGATTTGGCCAAGGTTGAAAGCGGCGTCTTGGGCAGATTGTGCGTAGTGGCGTTCGCTGATCAGCACGCAATTGCGCCCGGACCGAGCTGACCCAGCGCCTTCCCACCAAAGAACGTGCCAAGATTTGCGGTGGCCCGCGACCAAGCATCGCTTCTACGTAAAGCCTCTTCGCTGAAATGCGCTCCTTTTCCTTCAAGTCTTAATGACTTCGCAAGCGGGCCGCCGGCAAAATTGAGCCCCACGCTCCCGATCGCCGCAGCACAGTCGGCACCACCATTCTGCGAGTTGGTGCACGTCTTGTACGCCGTGATAGTCGAGAGCCCCGTAGATGCGTAGTTCGCAGCAGCGCCCAAAACACAGAACTCGGGTTGGGCTGCGAGTCCGCATATTGCATACGAACCGACCGACACGGTCGCTATGTCAGACAAACCCTCGGAATGTTCGTAGATGTAGCCCCCGACCGCCTTCGCCGCGTCGCTGCCCCACCACAGTCCGCCCGGGTCCGTAGCGTTGAGCGGATTACCGCCTGCGTATGCATACGGGCTGCGCGTAAGCGTGATGATCGGGTCACGCGAGGTGAACTGTCCCGTTGACGCGTCGTAGTAACGGGCGCGCATCCAATAGAGGCCGCTCTCGTCGTCGGCGTATTGACCCGCATAACGCATTGGCGTCGTTGCCGCGCCTGTCTTGGCCGTTGTCGCGCCATATGCATCGTAGGTATAAGTGCCGACTACAGCCCGAGTTGAGTCAGTCATTATGCGAACCGAGCCAAGTTGGTCGTGGTGCAAATAGGTGACCGTGTTGTCATTCGCTACCTGCTCGACCGGCATTCCGCCTGGGCCGTAGATGTAGGAGTTCGTTCCGTCCGAGAGGATCTGGCTCATGTCCTCAGCATTGTTGTAAACGAACGCATTGGTCGTAGAACCGACGGTCTTCTGTGTTCGCGCCCCGTCACCGTCGTATGCGTACGACGCCGCGGTCGGTCCCGACACCGTCTTTAGCCTGTTCATCTGGTCGCAACTGTAGGCAACAGTCCCTGCCGAGGTGCGATTACCCCGAGTGTCATAGGTGTAATTGGTGGTCACGCCGGCTGAGACCTTGGACGTCACCTCGTTGCCCGTGTCGTATGCCTGCGTAGTGTTATTGGGCGTCGTCGTCAGATTGTCTGCAGGGCCATGACGGCGATCGTTCTTGGGTATTCACGGAATTTCCAACCGCCACGAAAGTGAATTGACGTTCCATTCGACTGCCGACGCAAATTGCTGAGTAGACGCTGCCCTCTTTCACACGCCACAGAGGCTGGCAACCTACCGGAGAACGTCGATGACCACCATTACGACACCGGCTGCCAGGAACAGCCGAGCTCCGTATAAGCGGATTGCATTACTAATCTGCATGCGTCCTGCGTATCGCCTTGTTGGATATTTCAGGTCGAGAAGTTTTCGGAAGTCCCCCATCAGGAACTCGCCGAGCACCCCTCCCAAAATCGATATCACTCCCACCAACATCAGAGCGTGATTCGAACTTTGGCCAGAAACCGAAACGATGTGAGTCGCTATCAGCATGCAAACGATCGGTCTGCCGCTCGACCCACCAGCCAGTCAGTTCCAAAGTTCGCTCCAGCTACACCGATGTTCCATCTGGCTTCATTTCGCAAGAGAGCTCGCTCGGCGAAATGCTCTCCTCGAAGAGCCATGGCGGGAGGCACGAATGTGCCGGCAAGCGATAACCCAAAGTCCGTTCCGGCCACGGCACACTGTTGACTTACGATTCCATTACGCGAGCACTCCCTATAGGCGGTGACGCCTGACAGCCCTGTTGATACGTAGCCCAAACCAGCGCCAATCGCGCAGAACTCAGGCTGGAGCGCCAGACCGCAGACCGCATACGAGGCGATCGATGCACCCGCTGCGATCTGCGACAAACCCTCGGAATGTTCGTAGATGTAGCCCCCGACCGCCTTCGCCGCGTCGCTGCCCCACCACAGTCCGCCCGGGTCCGTAGCGTTGAGCGGATTGCCGCCCGCGTATGCATACGGGCTGCGCGTAAGACTGACGACCGGATCACGTGAGATGAACTGTCCCGTTGACGCGTCGTAGTAACGGGCGCGCATCCAATAGAGGCCGCTCTCGTCATCGGCATATTGACCCGCGTAACGCATCGGCGTCGTTGCCGCGCCTGTCTTGGCCGTTGTTGCGCCATATGCGTCGTAGGTGTAGGTGCCGACAACGGCACGCGAATCGTTTGTCAGTAAGCGAACCGAGCCAAGTTGGTCGTGGTGCAAATAGGTGACGGTGTTGTCATTCGCGACCTGCTCGACCGGCATTCCGCCTGGCCCGTAGATGTAGGAGTTCGTTCCATCCGAGAGGATCTGGCTCACGTCCTCAGCATTGTTGTAAACGAACGCATTGGTCGTAGAACCGACGGTCTTCTGTGTTCGCGCCCCGTCGCCGTCGTATGCGTATGACGCCGCAGTCGGTCCGGATACCGTCTTTAGCCTGTTCATCTGGTCGTAACCGTAGGTGACAGTTCCTGCCGAGGTGCGATTACCCCGGGTGTCATAGGTGTAATTGGTGGTCACTCCAGCTGAGACCTTGGACGTCACCTCGTTGCCCGTGTCATACGCCTGCGTGGAGTTATTGGGCGTCGTCGTCAGATTGTCTGCAGGGTCATACGTGAGGTTCTGTGAATTGACCTTGGTAAGGCGATTCCCCTGGTCGTAGTTATAGGTTTCAGTCCCAGGAGCTACTCCTGTTGACGTGGTCGATGTAAGTGAACCGTTGCCGTCGCGTCCGTAGGTGAAGTTCGCCGCAGTACTTTTGTTGATTGACACGCCGGTCATCTGATCGGTGCGGTCATACGTATTTGCCTCGGCAACGCCATTCGCAGAGAGTTGGGACGTGAGGTTGCTGTTTGGATCGTAGGTAAAGCGATTGGTCTTGCCGAGCCAGTCGGTGACGGCTGTCAACCGATTGGCAGCATCGAATGCCCTCGCGACTGTCTTGTTGCCGGGATAGGTCAGGCTTGTCATCCTGCTCGACGTGTCATACGCATAACCGACCGTTGCGCCTGCTCCATTGGTCTGCGAGGTGAGCCGGCCCCCGGCGTCATGTGTCGAAGTTGTAGTACCCGTTCCGTCGGTCATCGATGTCCGCCGGTTCACATCGTCATAGGCGTAGCTGACGTTCGGAGTGACCCCGTCGGAGTAAGTGATCGCAGTAATTCGATTGGCAGCATCGTAGGAGTTCGTCGTGCAGCCAACCGGCGTGCCGGTACAGGTTCCGCCTGGGTCAGTCTTCTTGAGAAGATTGCCGACCGCGTCGTTCGTGAAGTTCATTGTCCGATTCAGTGGATCGGTCAGGGAAGCGAGGTGACCAAGTGGGTCATAGTCATATGAGGTGGAGCGCCCCGCGCCGTCGACCTGGGCCTTCAGAGTACCGTCCGGCCAGTACTGCGAACCGAGAGTCGTGCCGTCAGGACGGTACGTCGCTGTCAGTTGGTTCGCCGCATCGTACTGGTAAGTAGTCACGGCACCTTGGCCGTCCGTCGACGAAGTGATGTTTCCGTTGGCATCGTAAGTGGTTGCTGTTTGGTGCACGCTCGGTGCTGCGGCGCTCCACAACGGGTCCTTCTTCGACGTCACCCGATTGAACGCGTCGTAGGCAATGGTTGTTGTGAACTGCGACGGAGTACCACCGGGAACGTTTCCCTTGGGCGCCACCGTCGAAGTGACGTTTCCGATGGATGGTGATGGATAGAACAACGTTGCCTTGTTACCCGCAGGGTCAATGACGCTTGTCACATCGCCGTATGAGTCATAGGTGAGCGTTGTCTTCTGGCCATTGGGCCCGGCTGACGACGTCACATCGCCGAGGTGTGCGGAGTCGCCGTAGACAAGCGTGGTGACCGCACGCTGCGGGCTTGCGCCGGCGACAAGTGGCTCGTCTCGAGTGAGCACGTTGCCTGCGGTGTCATAGGTGAAGTTGGTCGTGTTGCCGAGTGCGTCGGTCTTGGAAAGTAGGTCATTCTGCGCGTTGAAAGTTGCGCTCGTCGTGTGACCCAACGCATCGGTTGTACTAACGGTGTTGCCGTTCACGTCGTACTGATAGCTCTTCACACGTCCATTGGGGTCGGTCTCGGTCGCAACGCCGAGCGTCGCCTGGTCATATGTGTAAGTCCATATTGCCGCGCTCGCCGTACCGACGCCCTTGGTCACCGAGACGAGCTCACCTTGTACGTAGCGCTGATTTTCGACGTTGCCTTTCGGGTCGGTGATGACATTCGTTCCGTCGGCTCCGTAGGAGAACGTCGTCACTCGGCCGAGCTGATCGGTTTGTGACGTGACGCGCCCTTGACTGTCGTACACATTTCGTACTTCGGGTGTCGGCGTAGTAGTGGTGTCGCCGAAATACTTCGGCTCACGCATCGTGACCATGTGGTGGTTGCCGTCGTAGGTAAACGTCCAGTGTCCGCCGCCTACGTCGATGACGTCAGTGAGATTCCCGTTCACGTCATAACTGAAGCTCATCGTGCGACCGCCGGGATCCGTCAGACCGTTGATATGACCGCTCGTATAGGCGAAGGTCAATGCACGTCCGGCCGGATCGGTGGCAACCAGAGTGTTGATGTTTGGCCGCGTGTAGGTCGTGACGTACCCATTGCGATCGCGTTGGGAGGTGAGCTGGCCGGTGGCATCGAAGTTGAACGTGTCGCGCTGGCGTCGCACGAACGTCCATGAGCCATCGCCATTGTGCGTCAGAGACGCAAGAATACGCGGCGGTGCTACGAAGTTACCCGCACCGTCGTTGTTGAGGACAGCAACCGCGCCATTTTCCTGATTGACCGTCACCTGCCCGCCCAGAATGGTTAGCGATGTTCCGATATTCGAAGACCACCCGTAACCGAACTCACTGTCGTTGGCTGCGTCGAGTGAGTTGTAAGTGCGCGCGACGCCCAACCCACCTCCGCGCCCTGGAATCTTTATGTCGGGAAATTCGTGCCAAAAGTTTCCCGTAGCGCAATTGACCGGATAGTTCGTGTAGTTGCACTGCTGGAGATTGGACGAACCATTGCCCGAGCCGTAGCTCTCCGCTGGTACGACGGGGCCTTCGACCGGAGTGCCCAGTGATGCCTCTATCCGCGAGGAAACCGTTGTCGTTGCGCCGGCATTGATCGAACTGCTCCAGCTGAGTCCGGCGCCATTGTCGATGCTTTCATTACATCGACATGTGTTGTCGAATGCCTGCTGCGCGCCGATCTTTGCCCAGACTTGGCTGTAGCTGGCTTCATAGAATGCGCTGCCTTGCGTGATCGGTGAGATCTGCAGCAATGGGCTCGGGATGTTCGCCGTCGAGACACAGCCGACCGTGCCCGACGCTGTCGAGGCTGTGCCGTAGCCAATGTCGGAGTCGGCGCGGAAGCAATCGAATGCTCGGTAGAGCCGGTAGGTCTTTGCCGCCGCAGCGTTGTTGGAGATCGCTACGTCGGTTCGATACGACTCTTGGCCGACAACATAGGTGTCGGTTTGCGTGAGCCGCACGCCCGTGATTCCGGCATCGGCGACGGTGATCAGTTTGTAGGGATCAGAAACCGTGCCGGTTCCCGAGCCGCTCTGGCTCACCGGAGTAAGTGCCGTACGCGGCGCGGCGCCGCCACCGGCAGGGATAGTCTGCGGGCCGTAAAGCGTGCCGTCGATGACGATGAACGTTCCGCACGCCGTGTTGCCATAAAACTCACCTGCTGTGTCGCCGGTGTGATTGAGGCTGCAGTTGAGATCGGTTGTGGTACCGATGTGTGTGAGTGGACCACCGGAATCTATGGAACCTGGAGACACCGACGCAGCGGCAAACGCCGAGGTACGAGGAGCCGGCGTGACCGAACCGTTGTCCTGCATTGATTTCTTCTTCGGGTCGGGTTTCGGGTCTCCCGGCTCGGCCTTCTTCGGAGCAAGGGCTGCCAATTTCGCTTGACGAACCTGATCTGGGGATTGCTGCGCAGACTTGTGGTCCTTTGTTGTCGCTTGAGCAGGCGTGCTCAATACTGCTGGTAGCAACCCGCTACCGAGCAACACCACGACGATTGGGACAACTACTCGCGCAAAGACACTTATGAACGCGTTTGACGATCCGTTGGAATGTAGTTGTCGCATTCTTTAGGCCCCCGTGTAAGTGATGTTCGTCGGTCCGTCGCCGGTTCCGCTTTGTGTCTGCACGACTGTGCCGTTGACGATTACTTGCAATGTCCAGTTGGCGTTCGATCCGCCACAGGTGTCGTATTGGTTGACACCGATGGTGTAGGTGCCTGGTGGTGGAGCACTTGCCCACGACGCTCGTTCCTGGCCGCCGGTCGATGAGTTGTTGACGTTGCAGATGCCTTGGTCACCGCCATACACGCCACCCGTAGCAGGCGGTCCGGAGCTTCCGTAGTAGGTGACGTTCTGATTCGGCTCGGTGACGTAGAGGTCCATGTCGGCCCCGTTGTCCCAGGTGAGTGAGAACTGCAGAGCCGGTGGTGTTCCGACGGTGACTTGTCTTGTCGACGTTGTCGTTCCACCGCGGCTGTCTGTGACGGTAAGCGTGACCGTCGGTGTTCCCGCTGAGCTGAATGTGTGTGAGACCTTCTGGCCTGTTGCAGTTGTGGTATCACCGAAGTTCCAGGAGTAGTTGGTGATCGTTCCGGTGTCTGCGGCCGATGCACTCGCATCGAAGTTGACTTTCAATGGTGCCGGCCCAGATGTCGTGTTCGTAGTGAAGCCTGCCGTCGGCCGGTTGTAGGTCGTGACCGTCTTCGTCGATGTTCCAGTCAGGCTGTTGCTTGCCGTGACGGTCAAGGTGATCGTGAACGTGTTCTTGGTTGTGTAGGTATGGGTGGCAGTCACTCCGGTTGCGGTTCCGGTGTCGCCGAAGTTCCACGAGTAACCGGTGATCGTTGTTCCGGCTGCGGGCGTCGATCCTGATCCGTTGACGCTGACCGTGAACGGGGTGTCGCCTGTGCTGGGAGTTGTCGTGAAGCTTGCCGTGGGGGGTGTGTTGTTGATCGTCGCCGGCTTGAATGCGGTGAGGTTTGCTGCGTAGGGAACAGCTGATCCTGTTGTCTGGGTCGAAGACACGGAGCCGGCCGTAGACAGGACTTTGTCCTGGATAGCGAAGTCTTTGTTGTTGAGCGAGTTGCGTTGTGTGAAGCCAGTGCCCGCGGTGATCGTGGTGGGCCCGTTGGGGGTGACGACCCCACCAAAGATCAGGTCATTGTTGGTTGTGGTCGTCGCTGAATTACTTGTGACACCGTTGGTTGCTGACGTTCCAGTCGCATTCCAGTTGGTGGCCCAGGCATCAACGGGATTCGCTGTTGCAATGCCTGAGTACTCAGAAGCAATGCAGCAATTCCAAATGAAAATTTGAGTCATCGAAATGAGCTTTGACCAGCGCGTGTCCGACTTGCACCGTTCGCGTTCGTCACGGAAAACGAATACAACAATCGTGTGCGCATTCTTGATGGACTACTACGCAAGCTACGAGAGGTTTGTGAGGACTTCACCGACAAACGATTGACGTCGAAGAATGTCGTCTACTCGATGG
>JBBSGY010000083.1:0-8324 GCA_038253645.1 Acidimicrobiales bacterium | reverse complement strand
TTCAGCCAGCGTGACAAGATCAATGTGCTCCGAAGGCAATACATCACCGATCGATACGGCCTCAGACATGTTCTACCCAACTCGCGTATCTGTCGTCCTTGCCGCGCACAGCGTCGTTCATAATTTCTTGAATTTGACGCGTAATCGGCCACGGTTGGGGCAGCTCGCGTCCGTCGACTGCGCGAATCGGGCACAGTTCCGTTGCGGTGCCAGTGCAAAACAACTCGTCAGCCACGTACAAGTCGCTTCGAACGACGTTTCCTTCGATGAGTTCGTAACCCAAGTCGCGAATGACGCTGATAACTGAGTCACGACGGATTCCCTTGAGTGCAGCCGCGCTCGTCGGCGGTGTGTAAATTCGGCCGTTCTTGACCACGAAAAGGTTTTCTGCTGAACCCTCCGCCACAAAACCCGCGGAGTTGAGCATGATTGCTTCTTCGTAACCGTTGCGGATTGCCTCGACCTTTGCGAGCTGCGAGTTGAGATAGTTCGCAGTAATCTTTGCGGTCGGTGGAAGACTGTTGTGATCAGGCCGCTGCCAACTGCTCACGCCGGCCGTTATTCCGTTCTGTACACCCTCGTCTCCGAGATAGGTGGCCCACGGAAACAAAGCAACCAAAGTTGCAACGCGGTTCGGCAGCGGGTTGAGGCCCATCTCGCCGTAAGCACGGTATGCAAGCGGTCGGATGTAACACGAAGAGATGTCATTTATCCGAACTGTTGCCTTGACGACCTCGACCATTTCATCGACTGAGTATTCGGAATCGACCATCGCGATTTTTCCACTCTCTGCAAAACGCTTCATGTGATCCGTAAGTCGAAACACTCCGGGACCTTGTGGAGTTTCATAACAACGGATTCCCTCGAAGACCCCGCTGCCGTAGTGAAGCGCGTGAGTCAGTACGTGGATCTTGGCGTCGTCCCAATCGACGAATTCGCCGTCCATCCAAATCTTCTTGGTCGGTGTAATTGCCATGGTGCACCTAAACCCTTTCTGCGACTCGGTCGCCAAGCTGCGATGTAGTACCGGTAAAAAGCTCTTTGTCGTTTGTTACTGCGGTTACTGCCTTCTCTATGCGCTCGGCGCCGGGTTCATCGCCGAGGAATTCGATCATCATCGCTGCGGAGCGAATCGCTGCGAGTGGATTGGCCTTGCCCGTCCCCGCAATGTCGGGTGCCGAACCGTGAACCGGTTCGAACATCGAAGGTGACGTGCGATCAGGGTTCAAGTTTCCCGACGCAGCGAGTCCGATTCCACCTGCGACCGCGCCGGCAAGATCAGTTAGAATGTCACCGAACAAATTGTCGGTGACAACTACGTCGTACCGAGCGGGGTCATCGTGCAAATAGATGCATGCGGCGTCGACGTGATTGTACGCCGTTGTTACATCTGGAAACTCAGCTGCGACGTCGTCGAATGTGCGCTGCCAGAGGTCGCCAGCAAAGGTCAACACATTCGTTTTGTGCACCAGCGTGACGTGCCGGCGTTCACGTGATTGCGCAAGGGAGAACGCATAGCGCACACAACGTTCCACGCCATGACGCGTATTGACCGAACCTTGTGTTGCGATCTCCTGCGGCGTTCCGCGCCGCAAAAAGCCACCTTCTCCCGCGTAAGCGCCCTCCGTACCCTCTCGGACGAATACACAGTCAATGCGAGGGCCGGTGAACGGACGAAGGTTTACGTAGTGATCAAGGCTGAAGCGCAACTTCAACAACAGACCTCGTTCGATAATGCCTGATGGAACTGCCTTGTCACCGGGGGCAGCACCGACCGCGCCAAGCAGGATTGCATCGAAACTACGAAGCTCATCGAGTATGGAGTCGGGCAGAATCTCGCCGTCGCGCTTGTAACGGTCGGCGCCGAGCCGGTACTCGGTGCGCTCGGTCTCAATGCCGGCAGCGTCAAGAACCTTGACCGCCTCGGCCGTCACGTCTGGACCGATCCCGTCTCCGCCTATTACTGCAACCTTGTGCATCAGTCCTCATTTTTCGACTCTTGTCTGGACAACAAAAAACCGCCCACCGAAGCGGACGGTCAAAAAGGCACGCTCCCTGTGGAAAGGTGCCTAAGAAATAATTACGCTGGTTGTTTGAGATACATGAAAGTCGGATAACCCGCTCATAGTGGAGAGCATTCTAACTCGATTGGGCCGGCGCAAACCAGATCGAGGAGCCTCGTGGGCAGCCATGTCATATAGCGTGGCGCGCCATGCCCCAAATCAAGCTCTCCCGCGACGCCTTCGAACGGCTCCAAGCTGAGCACACGCAGCTCACGACCGAAGGCCGGGTGAAGATCGCCGGGCTTATCGAAGCCGCTCGGGCTTTGGGTGATTTGAAGGAAAACGGCGACTACCACGCGGCAAAAGACGATCAGGGCAAGATGGAGGCTCGAATCCGGCAGATAGAGGCGATGCTCGAAGATGCCGAGATCGTAGATTCGGTCGAGACCAGCACTGTAGGCCACGGAAATATGGTCGGAATCCGCTATGAGGGCGACGACGACATCGAGTGGTACCTCTTAGGTTCGATCGAAGAACGCCGCGAGGGCGTCTCGGTCATGTCTCCCGACTCGCCGCTCGGCCAGGCACTCATCGGATGTGCTTCCGGAGACACGGTGACCTACGAAGCCCCAAGTGGCGAACTTCGAGTCGAAATCGTGGAAATAAGGTCATAGGTCACTTATCCCCTCGGACCTTACTCGGCACTGGCCGAGCTGAATTGTTCAGTTCGTGGAACTAAGCCCGGCCGGCAGAGTGGCGATCACTACTGTGATGGCTGGACTCGCAGCCTTGGGAGGCGTGAAATGAATGGTGGTCGACGCAGCACCTTGATGCGGCGACTCGCCGCATTCATACCTGTGGTCGTGCTGCTGATGCCGATCGCACCTACACCGGCGGGTGCACAAGCTGCCGCTCCAGGTTCGGAATCGCTGACCGTGAGTCCGCCGACTGTCGAGTTGAACGCAGTCCCCGGCCAGACTTTCAAGCAAAAGTTTACTCTGGACAACGGTTCTCGTTCGGCGAAGAACATCAAGGTGATCGCGCAGAACTTTGGTGCATCCGGCGAGAGTGGTTCTCCTGAGCTGACGGACGAAACTGGTCCGTATTCGCTTGCGTCGTGGATTCATGTCTCACCGTCGAGCGCAACAATCGGCGCGAAAGAAAGCAAACAATTCGAAGTAACCATCAATATTCCGTCAAACCCGCCGCCAGGAGGGCGCTTCGGCGCGTTGGTCTTCGAACCCGCGGCCCTGCCCGGATCACCCGATGAGCAGGTCAAGGTCGTTTCACGAGTCAGCGCTTTGCTGTTGATGCGCTTGCCAGGTGAAGTCAATGAGAAGCTCACGCAGTCCGATTTCATTGCATCGGAAAAAGGTGCGCAGCCGGATAAGGACGGAGTTCCGCTCCGCAAGACCCTCTTTCAATCCGGCCCGGTCGAATTTCACAACCGGTTGAAAAACGACGGCAACATTCAAGTGAAGCCGAACATCGAGATCACCGTGTACAACATCTTCGGATCGAAGATCGGAACCGTGAAGCCAAGTGTGGCCGGCAATGTGTTGCCCACGTCGACGCGCCGCTTCGATAGCGAGTGGAACCACTCGACGCTGTTCGGTTATTACAAAGCCAAGGCGACAATCACCTACGGCACCACCGGTGGGAAGAAAACGATCAATTCCACAACGTCATTCTGGGGCGCAAATACAACATTCCTCGGTGGAATCGTCGTGGTCTTTCTCGCCCTGTTCGTACTTGTGTGGCTCCCGCGAAAGCGTTGGCGTAAGGCAATCAAGGCCCTCGCTGCTTCCAGCGAATAGCGCTAGGAGCCTGGGTCAGTAATCAGGATTCGCATCGGCGAGTCACGGTAAGTGCACGCAAGGCGAAGGTTCTCCGTAAGTGCGGAGCACTTTCGGAGGTTCTCCGTAAGTGCGGAGCACTTTCGGAGGTTCTTCAACGCAGTCGAGCGCTTAGCGTGGCCGTCGATGCTGTGTGCGGCATTACTGACCCAGGCTCCTAGGCGCCTTTGGTCGTGAGCGTCAATGGCGCGGATGCTGCATTCGCAGCTTGCTTTGCGTGATAGCTCGAGCGGGTCAAGGGGCTCGACTCCACGTGTGAGATTCCCATCGCCTCGCCAATTCGCTTGAGCTCTTCGAACTCTTCGGGCGCCCACCAGCGTGACATGGGCAAGTGATTTGACGTCGGGCGCAGATACTGACCGATCGTGACAATGTCGACACCAACACTGTGCAGGTCGCGCAACGTTGCGACAACTTCTGCTTTCGTCTCGCCGAGACCGACCATCATTCCCGACTTGGTCTTCAGCCCGGCTGCCTTTGCGCGCGCCAGAACCGACAAGCTCCGCGCATAACCGGCACTCGGGCGAACCGCTCGCTGGAGCCGCGCAACAGTCTCTATATTGTGATTGAGAACTTCCGGGCACGCGTCAAAGATCGTTCGTAATGACGCTTCGTTGCCTTTACAATCAGAAATCAAAGTTTCAACAGCGGTCTTTGCACAGCGCGCGTGCACGGCACGAATTGTGTCGGCGACACCACTCGCTCCGCCGTCCTCGAGATCATCGCGTGCAACAACAGTAATAACCGCATGGTCAACGCCCATGCGGGCGATGGCTTCTGCAACTTTCGCCGGCTCTTCGGGGTCGAGTGGGCGCGGCTTGCTGGTATCGACGAGACAGAACCCGCAGGCGCGCGTACATTGCGCGCCGTTGATCATGAACGTGGCGGTGCCGTCGTTCCAGCAGTCGAAGATGTTCGGACACCCGGCTTCTTCGCAAACCGTGACCAGGCCGAGATCGCGGGTCGTCTTCTTGAGACTCATCAATTCAGTGCCGAAATTGGCCTTCACACGCATCCAATCGGGCTTGCGGGCATTGTCGGGAATCGAATGCTGAGTTTTGACACCCGCAGCTTCCAGACGGCCAAGCATGCGAACGGGCTTGATCGCATCACCAGGGCCTTCGCCGCGGCTGAACGCAGAAAGATCAGTTGGTCGTTCGTGCCACACAACGTCATGACGCTCAACGTCGCCGACTTGTTCTACAAGTGCATCCACGACTTCGCGCATCGATGCTTTGATGCCTTCGTTCGACAATGACGTAACGGTTGAATCCGGGATTCCGCACGGAACGATGTGATCAAACTTCGAAAGATCGGTGTTTACATTGAGGGCGAAGCCGTGCATTGTTCGACCGCGTGTGATGCGCACGCCGACGGCTGCGATCTTGCGGTCATCGAGCCACACGCCCGGCCGGCCGCTTCGACGCGTCGCGCCGGGTAAACCCAAAGATCCGAGTGTGTCGATAATCAGTTGCTCGACTCTGCATACGTATTCGGCCGTATCGGTTAACCCACCGCGACCACCAACATTGAGAATCGGATATCCAACTAATTGGCCGGGCCCGTGATACGTGACGTCGCCGCCACGATTGACGCGCACAGTTTCGATGTCTCCAAGCACATGCTCCTGCTTTGCGCGAACACCCATCGTGTATACGTCCGGATGTTCAAGCAACAACAAGTAGTTTTGCCCGCAATCGAACAGCGCCTGCTGAACGGCAAGCGCTTCCCCATACGGCACTCTGCCCAGCCACCGAACTTGCAGATTGGTCACACCCACCCCCACACCTGCGAAGGCAGGAATGACGGCCACTACAGCTCGCCTGCCCAATCGCGAGTTTCGAGTACGTCTTTTACCTTGGCAAGGAATGCAGAGGCGTAAGCACCGTCGAATGCGCGATGGTCCCAAGCGAGGCCAAGCATTCCAACTGGGTGAACAACTATTGCATCGCTACCATCAGGCAACTCGATCGCAACCGGACGCTTCTTCACACCGTCGGTCGACAGAATTGCAACTTGCGGCTGGTTGATGACCGGGTACGTGACAAACGTTCCGTAACCACCGGCGTTGGTAATTGTGAATGTTCCGTTGCTGATGTCATCAGCCTGAATTTTCTTGTTTCTTGCGCGATACGCGATATCCGCGATCGCCCGTGCAATCTGACGCATTCGGAGTCCGTCTGCGCCGTGCACAACCGGAACAAGGAGACCCTCAAAGTCGAGGTCGACCGCAACACCGATGTTCACGTCATGGTGCACAATGAGCTCGTTGTTGCCGACCGATGCGTTCACATATGGGTAGTCACGAATTGCATCGACAAGCGCGCGAGTGATGAACGGCAGGTAAGTAAGGCCGACACCTTCTTCTTGCTTGAACTTTTCCTTCACGCGCTTGCGAACCTTGTCGACGTTGTCGAAATCAACCTCGATGGTTACGAGTGTGTGTGCAGATGTCGCCTGCGACATGATCATGTGCTCAGCAGTACGGCGGCGCATGTTGCTGAACGGCACAACGGTGTCGCGCTCGCCCGCTGAGGCCGCGGGCAGCGGCGCAGGACGTGACGGAGCATGAGTCGGAGGTGCTGTCGGAGCCGAAGGCGGTGAAACCGAAGCGGTACCGATAGCGCGTTCTACGTCTTCCCGCGTAATACGTCCACCCGCGCCCGTAGCGGGGATCCGTGACGCGTCAAGGTTGTTTTCATTGATGAGCTTGCGCACTATTGGCGACAACACCTTGCCGGCTCCCTCAACCGAAGGAGCGGGAGCAGGCTTCGGGGCAGCAGCAGACGATTCTTCTTGCGCAACCGCCGCGGCAGTTGAGTTGGTTGTTTCGGGTTGGGGCTCGGGCTCTGTAGTCGCTGCGGACGCCGATCCGTTGCCGTTGCCCGCGGACTCACCGCCGCCGGTCTGCTGATCGGCAGAGCCGCCGGTCTGCTGATCGGCAGAGCCGCCGGTTTGCTGATCGGCAGAGCCGCCGGTTTGCTGATCGGCAGAGCCGCCGGTTTGCTGATCGGCAGAGCCACCAGTTTGCTGATCGGCAGAGCCGATGACCGCTAAGACGGTGCCCACATCGGCGGTCTCACCTTCGGGAACACGGATCTCGGACAACACACCTGATGCCGGCGAAGGCACTTCGGAGTCGACTTTGTCGGTCGAGACCTCGAAGAGCACCTCATCTGCGGTGACGGTGTCGCCGACCTGCTTGGCCCAACGTGTGATCGTTCCCTCGGTGACTGTTTCGCCGAGCTGGGGCATGGTTACGTCAGCCAACGTGGAGACCTCTTCCTGTAAGTGCAATCACAGTCTCCCCGAATGTTTCGCTGAGACTGGGGTGCGGCTGTATGAATTGTGCGATGTCGTCGGGCGTCGCTTCCCAGTTGATGGCCAGATATCCCTGACCGAGTTGCTCTGTAACCCAAGGCCCGGCCATGTGAACACCGAGAATGCGCCCTGCCTTCCCGTTCTGCAGCTTTTCGGCGATCACCTTCACGAGGCCTTCTGTCTCGCCGATGATCATCGCCCGACCATTGCCGCCATAGGGATCTTTCTTGACGATGATCTCAATGCCGGCGTCACGAGCAGCTTGTTCTGACATCCCCGCGAACGCGACTTCGGGGTGCGTGTAGATGCACCAGGGAACATTGTTGTAATCAATCGGCGGTGCGTCTTCACCGAGAATTTCCTTGATGACTTGCATGCCTTCTGCAAACCCAACGTGCGCAAGCTGCGGAGTCGCAATGACATCGCCAATTGCGTAAACGCCTTCGACATCAGTACGGAGATGTGAATCGACCTTGACAAAACCGCGCTCGTCAAGCTGCACGCCGGTATCACCGACCAACAACTGTTCGGTGTACGGTCGGCGACCGACCGAGACGATGATCGCGTCGACCTTGGCGCTGCCGCCTTCCCAAGTGATTTCACCAGGCGTTTGTGCCAGATTTTGCACTCCGGTGTGCACATCGATGCCGCGCTTCTTGAACGAATTGGCAATGACGTTTGCAACATCCGCGTCGCAGAGTGCAAGGAGCTTTGGTAGCACTTCGAGCAATGTGACCTTCACGCCGAGATCGGCCATCATCGATGCGAACTCGCAACCAATTGCGCCGCCACCTATGACGGCAACGCTTGACGGCAACGTGTCGAGAGCGAGCACTTCGTCCGAAGTCATCACAAAGGGAGTTCCATTGCGCGCTTCGCTCGACTTGCCGTCGATCTCGAATCCGGGGATGGTCCGCGGCACCGAACCCGGAGCAAGAATTACATGGTCGGCCTTTATCTGCGATCCGTCGCTCACCTGAACCGTGCGTCCCGGAGCGAGCCTGCCGAATCCGGTGACAGTTGTGATCTTGCGCCGCTTCATGAGGCCCGAGAGGCCGTTCCAAAGTGTGTCGACAACGCGCTGCTTGCGTGCCTGGCTGGCACCAAAGTCGACGGTCGGCCGGCCTGCGTCGATGCCGAACTC
>JBBSGY010000082.1:0-8333 GCA_038253645.1 Acidimicrobiales bacterium | reverse complement strand
TCCCCCAACTACTGACGTCACTGGCGCTCTCGAGGCGTTCGAGCGGTCGGCATCCAAGAAGTCATGGCTTGTACACCGAATAACATCAGAGCCCACGTTCTGCCGATTCTCCGTTGATGTCGAAAGCGAATCAGTCCTCGTCGATCTAGCGATTGATGCCGCAGCCGCCGACCCTCCGACAATTACCGTTCTTGGGCCGACGATGTCAGAACTCGATGTTGCCGCCCGAAAGGTCGTAGCGCTATTCGACCGAGCGGCAGCTCGCGACTTCGTCGATGTCTACGTGTTGACGCAGCGGTTCGACCGCAATGAACTCATCAAACGAGCCATGCAAATCGACCTCGGCTGGGACGCAAGCGTCTTTGCATCAATGCTCGATTCACACCAACGCTTCGACGATGAAGACTACGCAATCAATGCTGGCGAAGTTGGCGCCGTGCGTTCTTTCTTCACCGACTGGGCGACAGCACTACGCAACGAGGGCTAGCCACCCAGACGGTGCAGAACTGAGATTGCTGTCCGCTATGTACACATCCCAGAAGTGTCGGTACGCGTCAAGCACCGCTTGATCGGCTGGATCGCCGGGGGACGTGAGTCCTCGTACCTGCCTTCATTCGCGTCACCCTCGCGCTTCCTACGCAGGCGGACAACGAACGGCAGCAACGCTACTGCTCAATGATTCGGCTACGCAACGGGGCTTGCATGGAAGATCCCTTACGGGATGCCCGGCATCTGATACGAAGAGCAATCGTTCTGTCAGCTCGATGACATTCAAGTCACGATTTGCAAGGAGGGACGTGGACAAGAAGTCAAGGCACGCCGCTCCCGCCCTGCCCGAATCTCCAAGGCTGAAGTCGAGTCGGTTCAGCGAGTGGTGGAGCAGAAACCGGAGATCGTGCGCGACTCCATCTCCATGATCGAAGATCCGCTCGAGCGCGCTGACTCAGTTCGCACGCTGCTGCCACTGCTAACTGACCTTTTCAGGATGCTGTTGTCGAAGCGCACGCGACCGGCTCCAGCATCAATCAGATCGCCAAGCGATTGAACATGACACGCCAGGCCGTATCACAACCGCTGCGCCTCACAACAGCTTAGTTTCGACACAAAGTTGGTGACGCGTGACTGACTCTCAAAGCGGACCATTTTCAAACACTGCGAGCAATTTGGCGCTACATGAAGCCAGCCTCACCGCAGGATGTTTCGGTGTCGGCGTCGCTGAAACCGAACATGACCAAGAGCCCAAGAGAAAGTAATCGAAGTCAACAGTTCACCTCATGGCTGGTGGCCTAAAGAATTTGGGCCTGGGTCCACTCGGCTTCTAGCTGCTCACTGCTCGCCGAAGGTGTGCGTGGCCCGGTGGTAGTGCTGGGATAGCACTGCCAAGCGCCCGGAGGCCATAGGTCGTCTTGCTCGCTCACACTCAGATCGCCGCCGCGGCGCAACAACCAGATTTGCTCCAGATCCTTGTGCAACACCGCATCGCCGGGGACCCGATCCAGCACGCCGGATATCAGCCGGATCATGTCATCCTGCTGATCGGCGATCTCACCCTGCTTGTCGAGACGGAACACCACCGACACCGTTGGACTGAACCCGAGGTCGGTGATCACAGCATCCCACGGCCGTGGGTTGGCTTCATGGACTCGTATCCAGGTGCCCCGCCTAGTTAACGCCCCGTCGTCAAGGATCCGCTCGAGAGCGACCGATGCGTCGAATAGTTCGATGGTTCGAGCGGCATCCAACAGCTCGCCGGCGACCTGCGCCGCAGGCGACAGCTACGCACGCGGCGAAATGTCTCTTGGGCAAAGTACGCGGCTCCGCGAGCTGATCCAGCCGAACCTTTGCGCATCCGCAGGTGAAGTGCCTCACCGGTATCTGCTCGTGTCGCGAGCAGTGGGTGGTAACCGAGCACTTTGGTGTAGCCGTATGCAGCCCCTTGTTTTTGCTTGCCATAGACCTCACAGATAGTCGAGTCCATGTCGATGGTCATGTCTTGATCACCTGGACCAGCTCCTGCTCCCCAAGCCCTGCGTAGGGTTTCTTTGTGCAGCTTGTCGAGTTGACGGAGATTGCCGAAGGTGAACGAACGAAGGAACGTTCCCAACGTCGACGGTGCCATGACCTCGTGACCAAGAACTTGATCAGTCGAAGCCGATCGCAAACACGTCTGCATCGTCGATGTAGCTGCCACCGGCAAGCATTGAATGCACCAACGTCATGATCTTGTTGCCTGGGCGGAAGTAGCCAGGACGATCTTTCAAGTCGACGATCGAATTCGCAAGTGACTTGATCCCCAACTTCTGAGCGAGAGTCGCAGGTAAAATCAGACCAGCGTTTGCAACAGCACGGGGGTCATCGAAGGTCACTCCGATGCGATCCAAATTGCGCGAAGATTTCTGCACCAAAATGGTGTTCCTTCCTGTGAGGGTTTTTGTTTGTTCAACACCCTCAGTTTCCCTTACAGGAAGGCACTTTTTGGGTATTTACCACCCCCGCTGAGCAGCGCGTTCAGATCTCCACGGTGGATCGAGGCTAAGACATGGTTGCCATCCGAGAATCTCTACCTCAATGTGCCAAAGCAACGCTCAGGCCGATGATGCATCGACGCTGCATTCCCACGCGCGGTTCCGCGCATGCGCATTCAGAGAGTTACGGAGGCTGTCCGGCATTAGCCACGGAAACGCCGGCGCGTCCTCATCTCCTGATGCGTTCTCCTGTCGACGTAGTACTGAGGATTAAGACTTCGACCGGTCGGTTACAAAGACAGTCCGCTCGACGACCGACGATCCTCCTTCAAGAATCACCTCAGTTTGAAGCTCATGGCGCCCTGGTAACAAGCGCGCTGTGTCCAGAAGCCTTGCCCGATCGAGACTTCCCCCACGTAGGTCATAAGGCGCGAAATGTTCAACGTGGTTTTGTCGTCCGTCGATGGAGAAACGAACTTCCTTGACGCCAGGGATTGCATGCGGCGGCGATCGAAGGAATATCGCGACCTTTCCGGTTATATGTCTTTCGTCAAGCGTGACGGCATCGCTTCTGTCGTTGTGCGCGCTGATGAGCAACGAGTAGGGCTCGCCTGTAACGCTGAACGTTGCAGTCAAGGTATCGGTTGAGCCGTCTTTTAGCTTTACGCTGGCGGTGATGATGTGGGTACCAGCCCTAAGCAGCGACGGATCAAACGGACGCGCCGGTGCAACGGTGCAACTTCTGCATGTGTCAGTCGTCGCGAAATCGAACGGTGCTTGCTGTTCATGCGAGAAGTGCACTCCATCGAGTAAGAAATCGACGCTCTCGATCCCCTTTGCTTGCACCGACGGTCCCACAAACGCATAAGTGGGGACTCCTGCACTGAGCTGCTGGCCTTCGAGAGCCCGTGGGTCACTGCGATCGGACTTGCCGCTGACCAGCAAACTGTAGGGCTCGTCAGCGATAGTGAATGTTCCCCGCAGTTTTGTTGTTCCGCCGTTCTTGAGTGTCACGTCTGCTGAAATGACGTGTTGACCGCTGCTCAAGGTCGAAGAGTCAAACGCGTAAGCGGGCAAGGTGCTGCACTTTTTGCACTTAGCTGTTCTTGCGAAGTCGAACGGTGCACGCTGTTCGTGCGAGAAATGGTGACCATCAATCGAGAAATCGACGGTCGTGATTTCGTTCTGAGCCGCCAGCGGGCCGACAAATGCGTAGAGCGGCGTTCCGGTGCTCAAACGCTGGGCATCAAGTAGTCGGATGTTCGTATTCCGGTTCGGATCATCGGCGATCAACAGTGACAGCGTTGGTGGCTTAGGTGCTGGATGCACAGTTATCGTCACGGTCGCCGGATTACTCGCGTGGTCCCCGGCAACGATGTGGTAGCTGAAGGTGTCAGTCCCGGAGAAGACAGGCGCCGGTGTGTAAGTCGTTTTAGAGCCGTCCGGAGCAGATACTGAACCGTGTTTTGGTTGAGCGTCGATGACATAAGACAGCGGCGCAGCCGAACCGGTTGTCTCTCGAAGTGTGACGGATAGCGAACGGCCTTCATCGGTCGAGACGTCCACCGATCCGGCTATAGGAGGATTGACCACGGGCTTTGCCTTTACCGTGACCGTCACGACATTTGTGGTTGCGGATCCCCCGGAATTGGCGAACACCGCTCGATACCTGTGGCCATTGTCGGATTCCTTGGCAACAAAGCTGAGTGTCATGGCCGTGGCACCAGGTACATCCGTCCACAACTTTCCATCAGTGGAGCGTTGCCACTGAACAGCCGGCGCGGGCTCTCCCGAAGCCGCAGCGGTGAGACTTACGTTATCGTCCACATTTATTGCCTGATCCAGCGGCTGAGCATTGATTGCGGGAGCAGCTGGTGTGCGATTGACGGTCAAGGTCGCCACGTTCGTGGTCGCGCTTGCAGACGAATTGGTAAAGGCCGCCCGATACTTATTGCCGGTGTCTGTCAAGTGGGCGCTGAGACTTAGCGTCGTACTCGTCGCTCCATCGATGTTGGTCCACGTGTCACCATTGTTTGTGGATTGCTGCCATTGCACACTCGGTGCCGGCGCACCGGAAGCACTCGCCGAGAACGATGCCTGCTCGTTCTCCGTCACTGTTTGACTCACCGGCTGACTGATGATCGCCGGCGGTCTGGCTTCGCTGGGGACATTAACCAAGAGCGTTGCCGCGTCAGTGGTTGCCGTACCGGCTGCGTTCTCAAATACGGCTCGGTACTTGTTGCCGTTATCCGTCGAGCCGGCAGTGAACGCTAGCGTCGTGCTCGTCGCACCGCGAATGTCGGTCCACGTTTTTCCGCCATCAACGGAAAGCTGCCATTGCACCGCTGGTGCCGGCGCACCCGAAGAGCCGGCCTTGAACGACGCTTCGTTGCCGTCACCAACCGTCTGAGCAGCAGGCTGCTCCGTTACCGTCGGCGCGACAGCATCATTAGGCCCAATAATCAGGAGCTTGAAAGGACCGGCAATCGCGTTACCAGCGGTGCTGCTTGCCGATACTGAGAATTGGAACTCTCCGGCCTTCGAAGGCGTACCGGATAACACACCGTTCGATTGCAGACTTAAACCATCGGGCAAATTCCCTGACTGGAGCTCAAAGGTGGGTGACGGATCACCTGACGCAGCGAATTTGAACTCGAATGGCGAGCCCTTCACAGCGCTCGTAGGCGGATCTACAGACGTGAACTGAGGAGACTTTGGCTGCGGTACAAGCGACGGATCGCAAGCATCGCCGACACCGTCGTGGTTAGCGTCCGTCTGATCCGCATTCGACACGAACACGCAGTTGTCGTTGGCATCGACGACAGTGTCGCCATCCAGGTCTTCAGCACTTACCGCAACTAATAACGACGCGAGTGCTAATTGAGGCTTTCCGTCGGGGCCGGTGCCTCGGACCTCGATCGTGTGGAGCCCGGCAGCAACGTCGTCGGGAAGTACCACGTCGGCAGAAATCTTCCCGTGCGCGTCCGCTGTCACGTTACCCAGCAGGACCGGAGTCGAACGAAGGCGAATCTCCGCCGCCTTTTCCGCGTAGAACTGCACCGTCGGCACGACCGTGATATGTGACCCACGTGTGCCCACAGAACCCACGTTGAAGATCGAGACTGACAAATTCGAAGGGTTCGCCGGTGCCGGAGGTACGACGTTTTTGTCCGGCTTTGGATTTGGGTTGTTCCCGAACGATTTCCCACCATGTTGGGAGGGCCAATCTTGAAGGTTTTCGTACAAGGCGTTTTGGCCTTGCACGTTTGGATGAAATGATTCATTGCCGAGGGGACCCCATACAGGAATGCAGTCTGGAGCCACCGATATCGAGCAGACGTCGCGGCCGAGAAAGATGTCGTTGCCTGGCACAAGTCCGTTTGCCCACGGGTCAGGAGTGCAGATCTCGTGCCCTGCAAAAGCACTTGACTCATCGACGTAATGAACGCCCGCTCGCTGGGCTGCTCTTTCGACGATCGTGTTGAGGTACGGAATAAAGTCCCTCGAAGCCCAGTCCCTCTCGCCGGCTGTAATGTTGACTGATAATCCCTTGTATGCAAACGGGAAGCCGAACGAGGGGCAGTCGGCGCTATCCGGCGAGATCGGGTTTGGATAGCCCAATAGGTAGACCTCGGAACGTGGAGCGACGTTTTTCAACTCCGTCAGGGCCTCCACGATGTCGTAAAAGCTGGCGTACGTCTGCGCCATAAATGCATTGGCGAATTCAGGGGAATTGCATTCGGCGGTTGGAATCAACACGCAACCCTCAACGATTTCCTTGAAACCCGCGTCATTCCCGCCAATGCTCAATGTGATGACGTCCGGCTGACCGTGATGATTCTCAATCCATTGCGCCAGGCTCTTACTTTGCGCCTCCCCTCCATACAACTTGGAGTCTCCGAATTGGCCGTGCGCAGTTACGTCGCGCGTAAGAGCACCTGAACACGCAGCAAAAAGGAAGTCATCGTTGCGAACATGTAGATCGAGTCTCAGATGATTGGAGTAAGCCTGCTTCGTGCGATGACATAGGTTCATAGGCGTTGCATACGAGTCCGTGCCAGGCTCGTAAGGAAACGCAGTGTCAGATGCCCCTTCGCCAGCACTGAATGAGTCGCCCAGTGCGGCGTATTTGCATGGCTCGATCGTCGTGCTGTCATGCTCGCCGATCGCGTTCACAACATCGACCACATAACCACCTGCGGGCGGCCGGGCCAGGTCGATCTTCACTTGGAATGTTCCCGTGTGAACATCCCCGCTAGCACCATCGCGTAGATCAGCATTAATGTCCGGGCTACCTGTGGATTTCACGGAATAGCTTCTAAGTGGAAACAGCACATTCGTTGCGGCGACCGTTGCCTCAGTGGCAGTGCACGCTCGGTCGACGCTGATTTTCGGCGACAATCTTGTGCCCACAGCAGCCGTAAGAGGGTGTCGCATGTCAGGCACACCATTGATGATCGGACTGACCGCGTAAAATCCCTTGGAGGGGTCCGCCGTACCTTTCATGTAAGCAGTCGTCTTGTTGAGGAACTCGACGTTCAACGGTGCAGACTCAAAATCCGTGTCTCGATCTGGCGTCCAGAAAACCTTGTAGTCAGACGCCCCTTCAACATCATCCCAAGTCAATGCCAACACGTCCCTGTCACTGAATACATTGAGCTTCGGCACACTGGTGGGAGACGCGTGACTCTGAATCACGCTGACAACGTCAACGTTGCCGGCGGTCTTCTTGACAAATGATCGTGATAGATCGAGGGAGCCCGAAATCGTGGGGACGAGAACGTAATCGGCCCAGAATGTGTCGCCGGTTTGAATAACACCAGCGGATTGCAGCAGTCGCTCTCGGGGCTGGTAGATGTAGTTTTGCTTTCCACCTGTGAGCAACTCGACGCTCGGGTTGTAAACAGCAACGTCAGCTACGTTCTTCAGTCCAACGCGTACATGGTAAGGCTCTCCAATGCCTGCGTGATCGTCTGCATCGACGATCATCGTCACGGCAGATCCACCCCATACGTGTAGTTGCTTTTCACTTTGCGCGTGCAGCGTAAAAGGAACGCCTACCGGCTCAAGCGACGCCGAATAGCTGGCACGCAAGTCGTAAAAGCCTTCGGCATCCCCACGAACTATCCAGTCGGCCTTTGCACTCCCGCCACCTGGAACATCCGGGAAGCTCGCTGTCGAATTTTGTGGGTTCGCTGTCGGAGCAAGCGTGAGCCCGTCCGGTAGATCGAGTGTTGCTGACCCGCCTTTGAACGTGAACTCAGGGGACGCCAAGTTGTTGACGACCATCTGGACGTCGAAGAACTCTTTGAGCCACTTCGCCTTCCCGGGAATCACCATCCACACAATCGAGGGCTCGTTCTGTACATAACTCACGGTCGGATAGAACACGTAGTTACCGGCAGAACCGCACAACGCTCCATCGCACTGCGATGTGAAACCTCCTCCAAAATCCCCATGCACTATCCCGTTGCCCGTTGTGTAACCGCTGAACGTCAACTGTTGTGAATCAGACACGAAGGCAAGATGGATCTCGAATTGGTAGACGTTTTGGTTCGCCGGGTCGCTCGGGTCGATGCCTGCGTCGATCACCTCCTGCTTCGTAAGAGGTTTCGATGTCAGCGCCGTTGTCGCAAGCTCACCCGACGAAAGTTTCAAGACCGCTCTACCCGTGCCCGCCTTAAGGTCTACCTGAACAGTATTCGGGGTAAAACCGCTCTTATATCCATAGACGGTGTATGCGCCGTCTACAAGATTGCGTAGCAAGCACTTTCCGGAATCGTCAGATATGCATGACACGCGAGTGCCGCCGCCATCGAGAACCACGACTGTCGCGCCCACGACTGCGCTGCCTGAGCCATCTTCGGT
>JBBSGY010000081.1:0-8382 GCA_038253645.1 Acidimicrobiales bacterium | reverse complement strand
GGTTGCCTGCTCATCGTTGATCGCTACCGGGATGATTACGTCATCGCCGTTTTGCCAATCGACCGGCGTCGCGACCTTGTGCCGCGCGGTGAGCTGCAACGAGTCGAGCGCACGGAGGATCTCGTCGAAATTGCGGCCCGTGCTTGCCGGGTAGGTGAGCGTCAACTTGATGGTCTTGTCTGGTCCGACGACGAAGACAGAGCGAACCGTAAGGTTGTTCGCCGCGTTCGGCGGAATCATGCCGTAGAGGTCTGCAACTTTGCGTTCGGCGTCACCGATCAACGGAAAGTTGACTTTTGCCCCTTGCGTCTCGGCGATGTCAGCGGTCCATTGCTCATGCTTGTCAACCGGGTCGACGGAAACCGCGAGGACCTTTGTGTTGCGGCGAGCGAACTCCGACTCGAGGGCGGCAACGCGGCCCAGCTCGGTCGTACAAACGGGCGTGAAGTCGGCAGGGTGAGAGAACAGAATGCCCCAACCTTCGCCTAGGTAATCGTACAGATTGATCTCGCCCTGGGTTGTCGGGGCGGTGAAATCCGGCGCGGTATCGCCGAGCTGAAGTGGTGCCATGGCGGGAATCTGCTCCTCGGGTAGTCGTTGAGTCAGAGCAGTATCGCGCAAAAACCCGACTAGTCCGCTCGGGATTGCGAACCGCACACCCGGGTTCGCTGCGACGGGCCTGTCTATAGGCGGGCAGAGGGGGTCGTACAGTGAGCCGACCTTTAATTCTCGATCCCGAGGCACGCAGTGACCATCCCTTCTTCTCCGCCTGAAAACAACGGCCCCAAGGCCTCCTGGGTCATCGAACCGAGCGCGCCACTCAACGGCTCGGTAATGGTCAAAGGCTCCAAGAACGCAGTCACCAAACACATGGTGGCAACGCTGCTCGGCAACGGACCGAGCAAGATTCGCAACGCTCCGAGCATCGGTGACGTCGGTATCACCGCGGACGTCATTCGGTCCCTCGGCGGCGACGTCTCGGTCGAGGGCGACGAGATCACAATCGACCCGACCAATTTTCACGGCGGCAAAGTCCCGTTGTCTTTCAGCGGACTCAACCGCATTCCAATCCTTCTTCTCGGTCCGGCGCTTCACAAGACAGGTGAGGCTTTCATCCCGCTCGCCGGCGGCGACAAGATCGGGCGGCGTCCCGTCGACTTTCATGCCGACTCGCTGCGGGCAATGGGCGCCGAGGTCATCGAGACCGACTACGGGCTCGAAGCAAAGGCATCACGGCTCGTCGGAACTCCGATTCGGCTTCCCTACCCGAGTGTCATGGCAACGGAAACGATTCTTCTCGCAGCCGTCCTTGCCGAGGGCCGAACGCTCCTCGACAACGCGGCGACGGAGCCCGAAGTGATCGAGCTCGCGCTCTTTTTGCAACGAATGGGCGCGCGGATCGAATTGCGCCCCGACCGCCGGATCATCATCGAAGGCGTTCCGAAGCTGGGTTCGGCAACCCACACCCTTTCGGGCGACCGCATCGAGGCGTTCTCTTATCTCACGGCAGGCCTTGTAACCGGCGGCAGCGTCAAGGTCTACGGGTGCACCCAGGGCCGTCTCGTGACGGCTATTTCGACGCTCTACAGAATGGGCGTCGATTTCGAGATCAAAGATGAGTGGATTTCCGCACACGCGAACAAGATGACTCCCGCTGTCGTCATGACAGACACCCACCCCGGGTTCATGACGGATTGGCAGTCACCATTGCTCGTTCTCTTCACGCAGGTCGACGGAATGTCGGTCTTGCACGAAACCGTGTGGGACAACCGCCTCGGCTACGTCGACGGGCTAAAGGCAATGGGGGCCGAGATCGAGATCTACGACAGCTGTCTAGGTGGACCTGCGTGCCGATTCTTCGAACGCAATGCAAAGCACTCCGCTGTCGTGCACGGCGTCACGAAATTCGGCGGTGCCGAGGTCACCATGCCAGACATCCGAGCAGGGTTCTCCTACGTCATCGCGGCTGCCGGAGCAGACGGTCCTTCCAGGCTCCACGACATTCACCACCTGGAGCGGGGCTATCACCAGCCGTTCGAAAACTTTTCGGAATTGGGTCTGAACGTGACGCGCGAGGTTAATTAGCGCTTTTAAACGTCCACTGGATTGTTTTAGAAACAAGAAGATTTTCACCAAACCGCAATGTGATGCAAAGATCACCCACGTGAGACTCGACATCGTCATTCCCGCCTACAACGAGCAGGATCGTTTGGGCCACACATTGACGGCGTACCGGAGCGGTATTCCCGAAGAAGACGTGCGCTTTTTCATCGCGCTCGACGACTGCACCGACAACACCTCGGAAATCGTTCGTGCTCACGCAGCAGTTGACGACCGCGTACATTTGCTCGACTTTCCAAAGCTCGGCAAGGGCGGCGTCTTGATGGAAGCCTTTCGCCACACCGACGCTCCCTTGGTCGGTTTTGTCGATGCTGACTGCGCAACTCCCCCGGCAGAACTACGCCGCCTTGTCGAAGTCGCTGAAACTCATGACGGCGCAATCGCGTCTCGCTATCACAACACTTCTGTTCTTCCGATCAAGCGTCCCGCCTATCGCAACGCACTCACGCAGGGTGGAAACGTCGTGATAAAAGCCCTGTTTCACATGGGTTATCGCGACACACAGTGCGGCGCGAAGGTTGTTCGTGGCGATGTCATGCGCTCCGTACTCCCCTACCTTTCAGCGCGTGACTTTCTCTTTGATGTCGATTTGCTGTTCACCGCACGCCGGCTGGGTTTCGACATCAAAGAGGTTCCGACGGTTTGGGTCGATCAGGTTGGTTCAAAGGTCAAGCGCTCCGACGCAGGGCGAACTTTGCTATCCGCAATTCGTCTGTGGTTTCACCACAAGGTGATTCCAGTCCACCGCGCGGCCTGAAACTTCTTCTATGACAGGCCCATGGCTCCCCTCAGCTTTACGCAGAGGAATACGCAAGCGGACAGGTAGCCTGCATCTGTGCGGTTCACGGCAAGACAACTCGCGAGCGCGTGTGGCGGAAAGTTGCACGGCGATGACATCGAGATCAACGGGGTCTCCATTGACACGCGTACTCAACGTAAGGGCGAAATATTCGTTGCGCTCCGAAGTGATCGTGATGGACATGCATTTCTTATCGACGCAATAAACAACGGCGCGAGTGCGCTTTTGACCGATGGCCCGCGCATAAAACGCACCCCGACAATTGTTGTAAAGAACACCAACAAGGCGCTCGCCGCAATTGGTTCGCTCGCGCGTACGAAATTGCCTGATCGTGTTGTCGGAATCACCGGCTCATCCGGTAAAACAACGACGAAGAATCTGCTCGGCTTCATCGCGTTGAACGCAGGTGCATCTGCAATCAGTCCCCGGTCCTACAACAATGCAATCGGCGTTCCACTGGCACTGGCGAATGCGCCCGATGAAACCTTTACGACCGTTGTCGAAATGGGCGCTCGCTTTCCCGGCGACATTGCGGAGCTCTTCGAAATAGCGCGTCCGACCATCGGGATTGTCACAAACGTCGGCGTCGCGCACGCCGCAACCTTTGGGGGGATCGACGGAGTCGCGAAATCCAAAGCTGAGCTGGTGGAAGCGCTTCCGAGTACCGGATTTGCCATCTTGAACCTCAGCGATGAACGAGTTTATGCGATGCACGAACGAACCGAAGCACAAATCCTCACCTTCGGAATGGACGCCGGTGATATCCGCACATCACGCATCGAGTTCGACAACCAACTACGCCCGACCTTTCGATTGCACACTCCGAGCGGCTCTGTCACCGTGAACATGCGGTTGCACGGCGCACACAACGTGATGAACGCACTTGCAGCCGCCGGTTCAGCAATCGCACTGAACATCGGCATGCATGACATCGTCGACGGTCTCGAGTCGACCAACCCTCCCCCGCATCGAATGCAGATGCTCCAGGGCCTGAATGGTTCCGTATTGATCGATGACACATACAACGCCAGCCCGGAGTCAATGGAGGCCGCGCTACGCGCGCTTGGTTCGCTGAAGTTGCAAGGTCGTCGCATCGCGCTGCTGGGCCATATGGCCGAGCTCGGAAACATAAGCCACACCCAACATGACACCATCGCCGAACTCGCTAGGCTGTTGAATATCGAAGTATTCGGCGTTGCAACGAGCGAGTTCGGCGGCACCGAAGTGGAAACCGCCGATGACGTGCCCGCTGCAATCGGCAAGCTCGGTCGCAATGACGCAGTACTCGTCAAAGCGAGCCGAGCGAGCCAACTGGAAGATGTCGTCGCGTTGCTCGAAGACATCGACTGACTGCGTCACTGCTGCAGGGACTGTGCAATGTCGACAAGATCATCGCGACTTGCGTCACCTGACACCGTAAGCAGGTAATGCGCCCCGATCGCCCACACGTGCGGAATGGACTTTCCCTTCACCCTGAGCGTCGCCTTGACGCCGTTGAAAGCACCTCCCTGCAACACCACGTCCTCTTTCGGGCTCGCAGGTTCGCCTTCATACGAAAGTGGGTCGTTCCATGTCTGGCCGGCATTTGCCGAGAGGCGAGTCGTGACGACTATCTGCTGAAGACCTTTTCGATAGGTAGTGAAAACAATGTTCTTATTGTTCGCGTTCGATCCCTCGGGACCGCCGGGCCCCGCGTCTTTCGCAACAGAAATTTCGCCGAGTCCGAAACCACTCGGAAGCGATGCGGGAATGAAGGCCTTGTAACCAACCGTTTTTTCCACTTGACCCAACTGCACTCGCTTGTAGGGCCCGGTTGTGTGCTGCGGCTCCGCGTTCTTTGGAAATTGAACTTTCAACTGAGCGGGAGTGAAGTCTTGGTTCACTTGCAATTTGGAAACGACGTTGTCTTCGGCCGGCTGTCCTTTATAGGTTCCGTATACACGGACCGGAAATGCCGTTTCTTTGTCGAGTGTGACAACCCAATGGTCGGGACCGACGCCAAGTTCATCAATGATGCCGTCAACCTCCAGCCGCCATGCCGGCCGGTCGTTGAACGTCACGTCCTTGAGCGATGGATCCTTGGCTGATGCAAGACCACGAACCGATGAAGTGAACAGATCCAGACGGTCAACAGTCAGGTTTGTCCTCGGATCAAGGCGAGTGCCTATCTCGATTGAGCCCTGGTCTGGGTATGCTCCCGATGGTTGATAGCTCCGAAACTCACCTGTTTTTGCATCGAATGATTCGAGAACTCGGGATTTCGAATTATCTGAATTCGTTGTTGCCACGTCGCTGTACGTCGCGCCGTTAGATGTGATTTTGAAGTCCGCGTGGCTGGAGTACGCCTCGGACTTGTATCCCGAGATGTCCACGAACGCGAAGTTCTTCGTGTCGAGCGTTCCGCTGACCGATCTAATCGAGCTGATCGTATCGTTCGCCCTCTTGATCACATCAGCGGCAAGCAAGGGCTTCAGTTCGGTCACAGGCGGCGTCATAACCGCTGTCGTGGTTGGTTGGGCAATCTGCGGATGTGGCGTTGAAGCGCTATTCGAGTTTGTGAAAATAAATAGCGCAGCAGCAGCTGCTGCAATCGGCGCTGCCGCCGCCGACATGATGCGCAGACGGTGACGACGAATGCGGTGCGGAAGTTGTGTTTCACTGAGCTTTTCTTCCAGAACCTCAAAAAAGCCATCTTGATGCTCGGGAATACTGCTCTTGGCGAGTTCTGAGCGGATGTCTGGGTCTGATGGGGTATTGCTCATTGCGTGTCCTTGTATGAAGAGGTGAGAAGTGAACGGAGACGAAGGCGAGCTTGATTGAGTCGAGAAGCAACCGTTCCCGGTGGGATACCGAGCGCGGCGCCGGCGGTGACATAGTCGAAACCTTCGCCGTCAACCAGAAGAACAACGGCTCGGGCTTCATTGCTGAGTGACATCAGCGCGGCATCGATATCCAAACTGAGCGCGTGATCTCTTTCGACCAGAGCGGCTTCCACGATTTGTCCGCCGTCAATGTGAGTGATGCGTACTTGCTTACGAAGGAGATCGGCGGTTGTGTTGTGGACAATCCTGTATATCCATGTTTTGAAAGAGGACTTTCGGTTGAATTTCCGCATCGATTGAAACGCCTTCAGGTACGAGGTCTGCAAGACGTCGTCCATGTCAGACGCGTTGCCGGTCATGGAAAATGCAAGGGCGCGGAGCGCATCATCGTGTCGACGAATCAGCTCGATGAACGCTTTCTGATCGCCCGTCGATGCGGCTTCGACGAGTGCATTCTCGTCCATCAAAGCATTCACGAGTACGTCTCCGTCGAAGAAATGGGATACAAGTGGAAGCCTGAAGCTAGAACGATTCGCTGTAAGTAGCTCGGACTGTTCCACACCCATTGGACGCACGAGGGAATGGCCTTCTTCGAAGAAATTTCAGATTTCTTCGACTGGTCAGCAGGTGCCCAGCCAGTCCGTGGTCAGCATGATCCGACCGAGAGCCGCCCACGCAGCTCCGTAGTAAGTGTGGTTGTTCGAGTCGACTCGATCTGCAACATCAAGAAGCGTGTTCGACTGCTGAGTGTCACCGGCTGATTTGGCTGCAGCCGCGGCGGCTACCGAACCGATCGCCGTCTGTGCGTGATCTTGGACCTCGCCGTCGAGTGACATACCAGCCGAGCCCTTTGATTGACGCGACCGGTTGAGGAGCTTCCACATTTGACCGGCTTGTGTTCGGTCCGCCCCGTCGCAACTCTCAGCAAGACGTATAGGGGTGCGTACGGCGTCCCACGAGTATTTCACAGGGCTCGACGAACGTGGCGGGGAGGAAGGCGTAGCAGCGCCGCTCAGAGAAACAGTCGCCCAATCAGGCGGCAACAAGGGCTTATCCGGCGCGCCATCGAGCTGGTCAATGATCTCGCGCTGGCGCTTTGTAACTTCGGCCCAACGCCTATCGCCGGTGAGCTTGGATATTTCTTGCTCAGCACGAGGGGAGTGATAGCTCGGATTTGTGTAATACGGCAGTTGATGCGCCCATGGTCCGGCGATGATTACCGGCCTGCCATCGCCTTGATACGCAAGCTCGTTTTCAGCGATCGCCTTCGCAACATCGCGCGCATCTTTCGCGTATTTGTCATCTTTGAAGTGACTCGATGCGAGCGAAAGCGCGCGTGCCGTGTCGAGATCGGCGTCGGTTGCCGGCTGTGGATCGACCACCTTGCCGTCCTTCCACTTCCACGCAAAGAGGCCATTCGGTTGCAGAAGGTTCTTCTTGGACCAGTTCCAAGTGGAATCAAACTTCGCGCGATCTGTCGTCGCTACCGCAATAAGCATTGCGTAGGCCTGACCCTCACTAACCGTGTCGTCGCCCTGATCATGGCGCACAACACGACCGTCGGGTTCGACGTAACCATCAAAAAAGCGCGCCGCTGCATGTGATGCCTGGTCAAGCGTCGGAGCATAGGTTTCGGGTTCCGATTTGTCGTTCAATATCGCGACAATCGGACCGCCAATTATCACGAGCATGCCGACGACGATCCACGTCGCCACCAACCACTTTTTGTTCATGCGGTAGTTGAATCCGACCTGACGAGTGAGAGCTGAGGCCGGTCAGCGAGATCGACAACCGGCTCGCGGTCCACCTTGCCTTGACCCTTCACCAACGCCGGCCAAAGACCCGCTGCAAGAACCGAAATGTGGAGGAACGCAAAACCCACGTTGTTCAACGTAGCGGCGGTGATGCCCCCGAACAGTGCGTATACCACTGACGCCGTCAGAAGACCGATCGCAGCGACTCCCGGAGCAACCGCGCGCGGTTGACGCGAAGCGCTTCCTTTCTTCGGCGTAACAACGAACTTGTTAGGACGCCGAAAGATCCAGCGGTAACACGCGTGAATGTGAATCCAAAAACTTGACGATGAAAGCGCAAACGCCGAAAACGAAAATGAACCATTGCCGGCGCGCATCAACGTGTAGATACAAAGAGCGTAATACGGGGCAAAATGCAACAGGAATTGATCGCTCGTGGTTTGCGACAAGGGCCTGATGTCGAAAAAGTTGCTGAGCACCGGCATCAGCATGTAGATGAGGATAGTGAATCCGCTGAGGAAGTACGCTGCAGCAAGCAGATACTGAATTCGCTGACGAAGCCCAAGCTTCGACTTGAGGACTCGTGGCATTGCCGACAAAACGCCTCGCGCCCAACGGTGGTGCTGACTGACGTAAGACGCCATGTCTTCCGGGCCCAGACCGGACGCGAGCGTCTTGGACACGTAGGTACTCTTCCAGCCATCCTCGTGCAATCGCACGGAGAGCTCGTAATCCTCGGTGATCGAATTGGTAGGGAACCCCCCGACCGACTCGAGCGCGGCGCGACGAAAGACGACATTGGTGCCACAGCAGAACATCGAGTCGTGTGCAGCTTTACCCTGACTTATGGCGCCGAAAAAGATTGCTTGTTGCCTCCAACTTGCCT
>JBBSGY010000080.1:0-8383 GCA_038253645.1 Acidimicrobiales bacterium | reverse complement strand
GATCTTCCGGTGCTTTCTGCTGCCGTTATGGCAAAGGCTGACGTTCTCATAACGGGAAACACGCGTGATTTTGGTCAACTCATGGAATCATTACCGTCCGGACTTCCGGGTGTGCTCACGCCACGGGCATTTCTCGAACGTGGCCCTCGGTCCGCACCGAGGTAATGATCAGGTCACCTTGTATTTCGGGTATTCGGGTATTCGGGTAAGTAGCATTTATCTGTCGGCCACTCGCGAGCTCTGCCGCGCTGACGGTCGTTCCTAAGCATTAGTTGAAGATTGGGCGTCGTGTAAAGACGGTGAGTGTTCTCAAAATCCTGGGGATCAAATCACCTGCCTGAAACCGTGTAACCGCCATCGGCTGTAATTACCTGACCGGTAATGAAGCTCGCGCGATCACTTGCCAGAAACGCGAGAATTTCAGCAATTTCGCCCGGCGTGCCCGGGCGTCCGACCAACGCGCTACGAGCGTGACGCCACACGGTCTCATTCCATCGCGTGCTGTCGCTTTGGATAAAGCCGCCAGACACGGCGTTGACGCTGATCGTGGGCGCGACTTCTTTAGCGAGCGAAACGGTGAAATTGTCGAGCGCAGCTTTCGCGGACAAATGCGCCATCGCGCGCGACGAGCGTCCTTGACCAGACGTCATGTTGACGATCCGGCCGTAACCTGATTTCAGCATCGCGGGCACAACCGCTCGGCAGACGCGAACGGGGCCGAGAAGATTGATGTCGATCTCGCGCATCCAGTGTTCGTCTGTGGATTCGAGGAAAGGCTTGAAGCTAATGCTGCCGGCACAGTTGACCAGAGCGTGTAACTGCCCTTCCTCGGCAAGCAGATCGCCGACGACCGTTCTCACGTCATCATCGTTCGTCACGTCACACATTACGTAGGGCGCGTCGAGTTCGTTTGCCAAGTCGAGCAGGTGTGTAGAACGTGTGCGTCCGTGTAATACGACGCGCGCACCTTCACGCTGCAACACACGTGCCGTGGCCGCGCCGATGCCGCGTGATGAACCGGTTACAAGCACGAGATAATCGTCAAGCCCGCTCGTTACGAGCATGGAGTCTTCCCATCCCTTCTCGTCTGCTCGGGACAACGATTGAACGGGTACTATTCTGGTTGGGCCAAATCCGTGATCAATGCGGTGAAAAGCGCCGCTGGAAGTTTTCCTTCCGTCACGTCGAGCGCGACATCGCCCAGGCGACGGTTGTGCTCTCTGGCGTATTTGCGCAGCGCACTGAACGCTTCGGTCATCTCCAACTGGAGACGTTCTGCCAAGACCCCCTTTGCCTGCTCGATCACGATGCGTCCTTCGAGAGCGTGTTGCAGCTGCTCCGCCAGCTGCGTGGCATGACGCAGCGCGCGGTCTTGGAGAATGGCGATTGTCGCTGCGTCGGCAAAGGCTTGTGTGATCGCTGCTTCTGTCGGTGAGAGGGAGCGACGTTCAGTGTGGAAAATGTTGATCGCGCCGATGATCTCGGAGCGAAGTCGCATGGGCAACGCATGTACCGTGCGAATACCCGCGGCTTCGACCATCGGCGAAAATGTGGGCCACCTGTGTGATCCCTCGGGAACTTCTTGGTTCAACACGGATTGCCCCGTGTTGTAGCAATCCAAGCACGGTCCTTCGGAGCTCTGCAGCTCGAATAATTCGAGCGCCTGCATTTTCTCGGAAGACGATCCGATGACTTGAAGTTTCCCCGTCGAGTCGGCAAGCAGAAAGCCGACCTCTGATGCGTCGACGAACTTGGCGCATCGCTCGGCAAGTGTCGACAAAAGGTCGACAACGTCGAACTCGTCAACCAAATGGTCGGCGAGTTCTACGAACGTCGAGGCAATCCACTGCTCTTGGTCACTCATCGCGACGCCTTCGCGCTTGCACGAGACGTTGTGGAGGTGACGAAATCCTTGGTGATCGTCATAGCTTCAACCTCAATTCGCGACGGACGATGGCTTGTGCCACGTCGGTAATTTGACACTGGTTTGCGTATGCATGAGCGCGGAGTCGAACCAGCGCTTCGGCTATGTCGCAATTCAACTGAGCGGCCACCATGCCTGTTGCTTGGTGAACCACAGCCCGGTAACCGATGGTTGCGGTTGGTGACAGTGACGACGGCAGGTGACTCACGGCGTCTTGTTGTGCCAGAAGAGTCAATGTCGCCGTTCTCGAGACCGTGATAGCGAGCCGGATAGCCGTATCGTCGAACGCCTTCTCTTCAAAATAGTAGAGAGTGAGCGCGCCCAAGCTGATTGCTCCCATCCGCAATGGAAGCGCGATCGTGCTGCCGATCCCGTAGTCGAGCGCAGAAGCGAAGAACGAAGGCCAGCGCTGTGCCATCTCAGCAGCGCTCGAGACGACGACAATGTCCATGGTCGTGATCGCATCGATTTCAGGGCCTTCTCCGAGTGTGAACTGAATATCGGTGATACCTGCGAATGCCTTGCTCGAGGCTGAAGCGCCGTTGCCGTCTTGTGGCGTCGCGAGTGTTATCGATGTGCCGGCTATGTCAGGCGTTGTTGCGTACAGGTCGCAAAGCTGTTGCAAGGTGAAGTCAAGCGCCGCATCGATCGTAAGTCTGAGCGGACCAAGGGGATTGTTCGCGTCAGTCAATGGGCACGGCCGGAATCGAGGGGCTAAGCGGAGACCACACGAAGAACGCCATTCGTGGTTTCCTGGTCTCCGATCACGTGGTCTTGTGGCCACTGGCGTGGAACGTAACCCAGATCTACACGATGTACGCATTATCACCCAGTGTTTACTTTACCGGCGAAGTCACGCGGCATAAAGTAGCTTTTCGTAGCTCTCCGCTCAAGGGTCGGCGAGCTCCCGTTGCTCCTGATCCTGGTGACGTCTCAGACTGAAGGTCCAACGAGACGGGGACGCGATGAGTACGGATGATCCAATTGAGCGAAACGCTCTGAGTACTTCGCGTGGCTTGCCTGACGAAAGTCTCAGTGTTCAGGACAACTCCTCGCAGGCTGCCGTTCAACAATGGCAGAGCATCGTCGGTTTACTGAGCGAAGGTGTTGTCCTGATTGGACCGGACGGGATCGGGATCTACGCAAACCGCGGCGCAGAGCGGTTGCTAAACGTGTCTGCCGGCGGTCTTGTCGGCGTAGGCGTCGGCGAGTTTTTGGGCGAAAAGCTTCCAAACGATCACGTGTCAATTGACCCCGGAGCGGGAATCGCCAGCCGCTGCCGGCAACCCGACGGCCGGGTGGTGGACGTAGTCGAGCACGCATCGCAGACGCCGGACGCGAACGTACAGACATTGGTGTTGCTGACTGAAAGCTCTGGTGCTGTTCCGGCGGTCGAGCAGAAAACAGCGCAAGATCGGGAGCAAACGCTGGCGGTCGACCTTGAACGCGCCAACCGGGTGAAGTCCGAGTTTCTGACCAACATGCGCCATGAGGTGCGAACGCCACTCAACGGCATCATCGGGATGCTCAATCTGCTGTTCGATACCGATCTGAGTGAGCGCCAGCGAGACTTCGTACAGACAGCCGTTGCTTCTTCAGAGGTATTGCTGCGCATCGTCAACGACTTTCTCGATTTCTCGAAGATCGAAGCGGGAAGGCTTCTGCCCGAGATGGTTCCCTTCGACTTGCGCGCAGTGATGCGCGAGATCGTCGAGTTGTTCAAGCCCCCGGCTATGTCAGCGAACCTTGAACTTTCTCTGGTGATCGACGCAAAAGTGCCGTCATTGGTGGAGGGCGACGCGGGTCGCCTGCGGCAGGTCCTTTCGAACCTTGTGGGCAACGCCTGCAAATTCACCGAGGAAGGCGGCATCACCATAATGGCCGGTATCGAAAAGCAGGGTCAGACGCACGTAGTCATCCGCTTCGAAATCAGCGACACCGGCATCGGACTCAGCCCCGCCGATCAAAGCCGTCTCTTTGGTGCATTCGCGCAGGCAGACGCCTCGAGTACGCGCCAATACGGTGGCACCGGGCTCGGTCTCACGATTTCGCGCCGGCTCATTGAGCTCATGGGCGGAACCATCGACGTGAGAAGTGAAGCCGGGGTCGGTAGCACCTTCTGGTTCACCATCCCGTTTCGCACCGATGGGGCGTCGTCTCAAACCCCGCCTGAAACATCCGCTTCGGGTGAGACTCGGATCGCCGGTAAACACGTATTGGTCGTCGAAGACAACCCGATCAACATGCGTATCACTGTCCTCTTGATGGAGAATCTTGGCTATTCCACCGAAGTGGCGGAGAACGGTCTCGCTGCAATTGCCGCTTTGGAGAAGGGCAGTTTCGACATCGTGCTTATGGATTGCCAGATGCCCGTCATGGACGGCTACGAAGCTGCCGAGCGCATCCGTTCGTCAAAAGGTGACGGCAGAGATATTCCGATCATCGCGGTAACGGCGTCGGCGGCGCCTGGAGAGCACGAGAGGTGTCTGCGTGTTGGCATGAATGGTTTTTTGTCGAAGCCTGTGTCACCGGGCTCGCTGGCGGATGCGTTGGACCGTTACGCGACCCTCTCTTCGTCCAACGACGTACGGTAACACGCAGACCGCTGAATGCGCACAACGCGCTGGATGAGCGTGCGGGTCAGTTGGGCCGCGATTCGGACTTCGAGACAGGAATGAGTTTCACGCGCGTGATTGCACGATCTGCGACTGCGAGCACCTCGAGGGTCCAGTCGTCACCGACAACAGTTTCGCCGGCCTCCGGAATCCTGCCGAAGCGGTCGAGCGCGTAACCCGCAACGGTTGAGTAAGCGTCATCGCTGTCAGCCAGCTCGACATCAATGTCTTCAAGATCATGCAAAGGAAACGAGCCGGGAAGGATGATCGAACCATCGGGGTTGCGTACGACTTGCGAAATCTCCTTGTCGAACTCGTCGTAGATCTCGCCGACGATTTCTTCCATCAAGTCTTCAACGGTCACAATGCCCTCGACACTGCCGTGTTCGTTGATGACAATCGCCATTTGCTGGCGCACGCTTTGCAGGCGGCGCAATGCATCAAGTACCTGCAACGATTCGGGCAGAACGGTTGCCGGGCGAGTCTGGTCTGCAACGACACCCTCGGCTCCGATCAAGTCGCGCACGTGCACGATTCCGGCGATGTCATCGAGGTCACCTGTGTGGACGGGAGCGCGTGATACACCGGCGCGCACGAGAAGTTGGAGCGCGTCATGAGTATCCGTAGTCACTTCAACGCTCGTGACCGAGCCGCGTGGAACGACAATCTCGCGCAGTGTGCGATCGGCAACTTCGAATGCGCCTTCGATGATCGAACGGTGTTCGGGACTGAACGACTGTTGATTGTCGATCATCTCGCGCAACTCTTCCTCGGTCATCTCCTCGCGCTGCTGGTTTGGATCCGCACCCAAAAGCCGGACGACGATATTCGTTGATTTCGCCAGCAACCACACCGCAGGTCGCGTGAACTGCGAGGTGACGCTCAGCAATGGCGTCGCTACCCGAGCCCAGCGTTCCGCGCGCTGCCAAGCGATTCGTTTCGGGGCGAGTTCGCCGAAGACCAAGGTCAGGTAGGCGAGGATCAGGGTGACGAGGATGACGGCGGCCGGCCGGGAGGCGCTGCCGAGAAAGCCCAGTGGACCTTTGAGCTTGTCGGCGAAAGCTACGGCCGCAGTTGCCGAAGCGAAGAAGGAAGCGAGTGTGACGCCGATCTGGTTGGTCGCAAGGAGACGGTTGGGGTCGCGGGCGAGCTTGACGAGGCGCGCGGCCGAGGGATCGTCCTCTAAACGCGTTAGCTGGCCTTCGCGAAGTGCGACGAACGCGATCTCGCTCCCGGTGAAGAAAGCGTTTGATGCGGTCAAGACGACCAGGACGCCGAGTTGTAAGTAGGGAATGTCCATCGCCTTAGTTCACCAAAGCTACTAGGTCTCTCCTAGCCTGGGCAGCCATGTCGGTCGCTGATGCACTTGGCGAGCTTTCGCTAGACCCGCTGATGGGCGCTCATATCGCGAATGTGGGCCGCTGCGAGCTCCGACCACGTATGGGCGGGCTGGCGCATTTCGAGCAACTTGCGCAGTCAATCGCCTATCAGCAGCTTGCCGGCAAGGCCGCGGCCAGCATTTGGACCCGGGTCCGAGCGCTCGTGCCGGTCCGCTTCACTGCCGCCGAAGTTCTGTTGCTGACCGATGAAGAACTGCGTGGCGCGGGGCTTTCGACGGCAAAGGTCCGTTCCCTGCGCGACTTGGCCGAACATGTCGATGACGGCCGGCTGTCCCTTGCTCGCATCGGCTCGCTCGACGACGAGGCCGTGATCGAGTCGCTGTGCCGGGTACGCGGCATCGGGCGATGGACCTCTGAAATGTTACGTACGTGGCAAGGACGGTGAATGCTCCTTCAATAACGGACGAAGTCGGTTGCGATGTTGCGATCGTCAGGGCACCTCTCATTCGTCCGTGTGACACAAATGGGGTTGTGACAGTAAATGGGGCGGCGGCGTGTTCGCCGGTGAGAGTTTGGTGACGCACATGTACAGGGAAGTTTGACGATCCTGAAAGTACGGTACCTAATTCGCCGTTTTCAATAGACAAGCCAGTCTCTGCCGGGGTGTCTCTTGCCGACTGCGCTCTAATGCGCCAACGGTCATCACTGATTTCTGCAACTACAACATTGAACCGTTGTTGCTCTTCCTCAAGTAGGGCCACGGCGGCAGAGCGTGCGCACTCGAATACTGCCGGGCCACCCGACGAGGAAACAAGAGATGCAGCTGCGCGTGCGAGGGTACGTTCTATTTTGGCGACGCGTTCGCGGGCACGCGCCATCCCAGCGAACCGGATCATCACGAGCACGGTAATGAGAGAGCACGGTGGTCCAAGCGCTATTGCATAGAGGCCGTCGTCCGTCGCAACAGTTTTCGCGGCAATTACCGCGGGGGGAACGAGTGCTGCGAGCGTCATGAAAATAAGTCGCAAGCGCGTGATGGTCGCGATTCCGATGGTCGCCGGTCTGGTTATCTCGACCATGCGTGGGTGAAGCGCTGCTGCTGCCGCCGAGACAAATGCGATTGTCGGTAACAGAAATGGCAGGATTCCTGAGCCTGGAAACGACATCGACGCTTGAGATGCGTCGATGGCGAGATCGCTCATGAGAATCGCCACCGCGACGGTTGCCCAGAGGTAGTAACTCGTCGTTCTGGCGCCCGGCCCGATTGCGAGACGAGCTGCACAGAAGAAGACCACTAGGTCCAGAACTGAGAACGTCACCGCTCCGATCCGATCTAGTGATGATGCTTCGCCATGGCTGAGGTATGGGAGTACGAATCCTGCCCACACCAGAATGCCTACGGCAACTGTCAGGACGATTGTATCCACGCGGCTCGTTGGGTCCTGGTCGTTTTCCCGAAGCTTCCCGAGGCCTTGGAAAGCACCTGCAAGCATTAAGTATCCGAGAGCGGCGGCGATGTCGGGAGCAGGTAGCGGAAACCAGGACAAACCGAATGCAGCGACTCGCAATACTGACGAGACGACCAAGGTCACGGCGCTCGATGCAAGAAGCCACCATGGGGCGCGGTTCTCAGGGCGCCAGTGCAGAACGCCGATTGGGATTGCGACTGCGCAGGCGAGACATGCCATAAGAAGTACAACGCTTTGAGCAGTCTCCCCAAATGGCGCGACAGAAACCGCTGCCACTCCACCCAAAATGAGAACGATCCGCCAGGGGGCTTTCGCCATGGCGTCATATCGTCAATGCGACCACGCAATGTATAAATAACAAGCTATATATATTCACGTGTTCTGAATAGTTTACCGAATGTTTACGTAAGGCTTCCCGCAGCCAAGGCCAGGTAGCCTCGTAAACTGGCCCCAGACAGGTCAGTAGTGCGAGTCGCCGTGCAATTTGATGGATGACTGCGGCTGGCTCAAATAGGTCATTACCGCCATCACTCTCGTATTGCTGTCGCGTGAATCGATGTCCAGTTTGCGAAACACTGCACGCAGTAGTTCGTTACGCGTCTCGCGGAAAGGGATCTCCCGGTCTGCATAATGCCGGCGGGTTCCGGCAGGGAGTTCGATTCGACGAACCGGTTTCGGACAAACCCGTGCTCGGCGCATTACGGAAAGCCAACGTTCCACTTGCCGGCGTCGATCCATTGAACCGGGCCTTTGCCGGCGACGCTTCTCGCGGGGCTTGTCGGTGAACCCGGAATTGAATTCTTCTACGTGGAACTCCTCCGTGGAGAACAAGAGCAACAATGAGAGACGCCCAGACGGCCGAATGGTTTACCTTCCGCGGCGTCATACGTAGCGTAAGGGCTCGTGCCATAATTATCCGCGCGCTGGGACTCCGTTTCGCGTAGCGTTCATATGTGGACGTGGAAGAAGCCGAGCTGTTGGATTTCTTTGGCACCGTGCTCCCGTTGCTCGACGAACGGCAACGCCGTATCACTG
>JBBSGY010000079.1:0-8393 GCA_038253645.1 Acidimicrobiales bacterium | reverse complement strand
GGGGGCAGGGACTCGAACCTTCCGTTGCGCCGAAGGCGCACCAGAGAACAGGGTTATTCGGAGTTCCGGACAACCGGGTCGGAGCGGCTCGGGGGCAGGGACTCGAACCTTCCGTTGCGCCGAAGGCGCACCAGAGAACAGGGTTATTCGGAGTTCCGGACAACCGGGTCGGAGCGGCTCGGGGGCAGGGACTCGAACCCCGAATAACTGGTCCAGAACCAGTTGTGTTGCCGATTACACCACCCCCGAATGGGCGATCAGCAGGATATCTCAGGTGAGCAGCCCTGGGCGTCCGGTCGCGGTGCGTTTGGTGCGTCCTTACAGCCATGCTCGGACGCCAGAATTGTCGAATCACGGCCAAAGAGACTCATGGAACGCTGTGTTTGCGGCGTAGACGCGTTGGGACACCCCCACCCGATAACGCGAAGAGCGAATTTAGAAATCGCACCACGACCAATTCTGGCCGGTCGGATCTGTTTCCTGCCCGCCTGTCTCGGCAGTTGCAGGATCCTGCTCAATGCGAAACACGTTCTTTGCGGTGAGGTTCCGCCCGGTTAGGAACGGCGTGAACATTCCTGTCTTCGACTTGATCGGGCTCGCCGCGCAGATGACCAAACCATTGCCCGCGACGAAGTTCGGGCTATCCGCAGACAGCGCGCCGTCCTTGAATTTGATCTTGATGTGAACTTGGTCCCCGACACCGATCTGGTTCTTCGTAAGACAAATCAGTTTGATCATGTCCGCAGTTGGCGCACCCGTAAGGGTGGTCGCGCCGCATGTGCTGTCGCTGCCAAAGTTCAAAACTGCACCCTGTCTGGCAGCATCTCGAACGCCTTGACGCATCGAACTGACGTCGTTCAGCACAAGCCCAAACTCAACGATTCCAAATAAGAGGAGAAAAAGCATGGGGGCGACAAGGGCCATTTCGACCAAACTCGAACCGCGTTCAGGTCGTCTCGTGGCGCGCTCGAGCAGGGACTTTAACCTGCGCCGAGTCTTCGAGACTTCCACAGGCTTTGATCGACCATTCGACCAGGGTGCTTTAGGAACGAGAACGTAATAAGTTCCCGGATTACGGTGAGTCAGATTCGTTCCTCGCAAGGCGCGGCGCCGAAGCCCGAACTCAAGAGCAGTTTCGAGGCGCCGGAACGCCGCGCGGGAAGAATCTGGCCAGCGGAATCCGGAACTTATTACGTTCTCGTTCCTTAGCGAACCAGCCAAGAGAGAGATTCTGCAAATATGCCCAGGTGGCACGCCCTGACCTCATCATTCTTGTTGCAGGCACCGATACCGGGGTCGGCAAGACATGGACGTGTACCCATCTGGCACAAGCTCTGCGAGGAAACGGCATAAGCGTGGCCGCTCGAAAGCCCGCTCAGTCTTTTGACTCCTCCGACCAGGAAACCGATGCTGACATGCTCGCTCGCGCGACGAATGAAACGCCCGAGATCGTCTGCCGGAGGACTCGGTGGTATGAAGAACCGCTGGCACCGCCCATAGCAGCGGAGGCGCTCGGCCGTCCGGAATTCACCATTGCGGACTTGGTCGCCGAATTGGAGTGGCCTGGTCAGGTCGGCGCGGGTCTAATTGAAAGTGCAGGCGGAGTGCGTAGCCCCCTCGCTATCGACGGCGACACAGTTGAGCTTGCGGACGCAATCGGACCCGACCTGGTGATCGTCGTGGCCGGCGCCGGACTAGGCACGCTCAACTCGGTTCGTCTCGCATCAGACGCCCTCCGGCGACACCGCGCGCTCGTGTTTCTCAATCATTTCGAACCTGAGGTTGATTTGCACCGCCGCAACTTGGAATGGCTCGTTGAACGCGACGGCCTAACCGTGACGTCCTCGATCGCAACTACCGTCAAGGCACTCTTATGTCTGACGCGCACACCTTCATCGCCAATGCCCGCTCGGCACTACTAGACGAGGGCCGGCTACTTTCCGCACCTGAACTCGCGGACCTTGCCTCGACGCCCCCCGAGGCAATACCTTCGCTCGCCGCGCTTGCACACGAGGTTCGCATCGAATGGTGTGGTCCGGAAGTCGAGGTCGAAGGAATACTGTCCGCAAAGACCGGCGGGTGCCCGGAGGATTGTCACTTCTGCAGCCAATCGTCAAAATTCGACTCGCCCGTCAAGGCCACACCATTTCTCGACGCCGATGAAATGCTCGTCGCCGCGCGCCAAACGCTCGAGATGGGCGCAAGTGAGTTCTGCATAGTTCTCGCGGTACGCGGCCCGAATGCGAGGATTATGGATCAGCTGCTTCAGATCGTCCCACGCATTCGTGAGGAAGTTGGAATCCAAGTGGCCGTTTCGGCAGGAATTCTCACTCGCGCCCAAGCAAAAGCATTTGCCGCTGCCGGAGTACACCGTTACAACCACAACGTCGAAACTGCGCGCAGTCATTTCCGCCGCGTCGTCACTACGCACACGTGGGAAGAACGTTATGCAACATGTCAACTCGTAAAAGAACACGGTATGGAACTGTGCTGCGGCGTCCTGTTGGGCATGGGCGAAACCGACGCACAGCGGCTTGAATTGATCGAAGAACTACGCTCACTCGATCCCGACGAAGTGCCCATCAACTTTCTCAATCCTCGGCCCGGCACGCCACTGGCAAATTCACCGCTAGTGGAACCGCTCGACGCAATCCGCTGGATAGCAATGTTTCGACTCGGCCTGCCGCGGACGATTCTTCGCTATGCGGGAGGGCGCGAAATCACGCTGCGCGAACTGCAGGCGCTCGGTCTGACGTCGGGCATAAACGCCCTGATTGTCGGCAATTACCTGACGACGCTCGGCCGCAAACCAGATGACGATTTCCAAATGCTTGCCGATCTCCGCATGCCGATCGGCTCGCTCTCGAAGGTCCTGTGAATCATTGCACCGCGTGCGGTAAAACAACATGCGCCGGCTGCGCCGGCGAACTTGACCCGCCGCGTTACTGCCCGACATGCGGCAGACGACTGAACGTGCTTGTTACTCCACTGCGACACGTCGCGACGTGTCGCGATCACGGCGTGATCGGGTTATAACGGCGCACACGAGAAAGCGCGACTATGCGGAAAAGTTTTTCTCGAATCCAGCGAGTCGCGAGAAGCCGAATATCCGCGCGAAACCAAGCGCGCCAGTCTCTCTTGCGTAATACGGCAGCTGTTCGCGACCTTGAATCGGCGAGGTTCTCGTCGGCGACACCAGCGCATCGAGACCCAAGTCATCAGCCATTTCCTTGATTCGCGCACTATGAAATGGGTCACTGACGAGCAAGACTTTGTGTATTCCGCGTGCTTTCATGAAACGCGCAGACGCCTGAAGCGATTCCCACGAACTACGGCCTTGAACCTCGCGTAACACGACTTCGTCCGGCACGCCAAGCGTGCCGAGATATGCAGCAGACGCACCGGCTTCAGAATTGCGATCACCGTCGCCTTTACCACCGGTGACAACAATATTTGGCGCCAAACCACGTTTGTAAAGCGCCGCTGCGTGATCGAGGCGCGCTTTTAGTACGGGCGATGGCTTACCGTTGTACTGCGCGGCACCAAGAACGATGATTGCATCAGCTGTTTGTGCTTCATCGCTGCGCGACGCGTGCCACACGTTCCAGACGGTGTAACCGGTATAGATCACGCCGGCAACAAACAATATCCCGCCAAGCCGGACAAAACCTTTTACAACTCGCTTCATGGACCCTTAGTTGCGTCCTGCAGGTTTCGTAGCCGTACGAGCGTACGTTCGCGGCCAAGCACTTCGAGCGACTCGAATAGCGGTGGACCAACCTTCTTGCCGGTAACAGCCAGTCGAATTGGAGCCTGTGCCTTGCCCAGTTTGAGACCGTGGCGCTCACCGATAGCAAGAGTCGCACCATGCAGGGCGTCGGTCGTCCATTCAAGCGATTCGTATTCTTTGATTGCGTCATCGAGCACAGCAAGAGCAATTGCATCGAGTGCTGCAACCAATGCAGCGTCGGGCTCGATGGCGTCGATAAACAGAAATTCGACCATCGGGTTTACTTCGCCGAGCAGGGCGACTCTTGACTGCACAAGCGGTGCGACCGCATTGAACTGTTCGCTGTATGCACGCTTGTTGCCGATAAATGCCCCCGCATGCGCGGTGAACTCATTAACCGGCAAGCCGCGGATGTACTCGCCGTTGAAATGCGCCAACTTCTTCATGTCGAATCTCGCCGGCGACGGTTGAACGTCAGAAAGGTCGAATTCCCTGATCATTTCATGCACATCCAAGATCTCCCGGTCTCCCTTTGGCGACCAGCCCAGCAGCGCCAGATAGTTACGCAATGCCTCGGGCAAGTAGCCCTCGGCACGAAATTCCTCCACGGCAACTTTGTCGCGTCGCTTCGAAAGCTTCTTGCCTTGCTCATTCACAAGAAGCGGAAGGTGTGCATACGTTGGCACCGGATCATTGCCAAGTGCCTCCCACAACATCACTTGCTTTGGAGTGTTCGGCAAATGATCCTCGCCACGAACGACGTGGCTGATGTGTTGATCCATATCGTCGATGACGTTGGCAAGCAAGAAAAGTGCGCCACCATTCGACCGGCGAATCACAAAATCTTCGATCGAACTATTATCGAAGGTAACCGTTCCTCTCACGAGGTCATTTACAACAATTGAACCTTGCGGAACTCGGAATCGGAGTGCGCGCCCGTCGCCTGGACCGAGACCGCGGTCGCGACAAAAACCGTCGTAGCCCTTGTCTTGATTGCCGGTGCGCGCTACCAGCTGATCGCGGGTGCATTCGCAGTAATACGCTTTGTCACTGCGGAATAAGCGTTCTGCTGCCTCCTCGTGCAGTGACTTATTAGCGGTTTGGTAGTACGGACCTTCATCCCAATCCATGCCAAGCCATCTGAAAGCATCAAGGATTCCCTCGGTCCACTCAGTCTTGTTGCGTGCAATGTCTGTGTCTTCGATACGAAGCACAAAAACGCCACCATGGCGCTTTGCGTATAGCCAATTGAACAAACCGGCACGAATAGTTCCGACGTGCACCATTCCCGTCGGCGATGGTGCAATGCGTAAGCGCATCAGACGTTGATGAGCTCGCGCCAGTCATCCTGGCGGCGTGCAACTTCGGTATGGGTAAGACGAAGAGTCGACTCGGGAACCGCGTCGGCAATCAACCGCTGATCCCAGTAGTGATGCGATGCGGCTTCGAATAACGGCTTCCGATAATCAATGAGATCTTGCGGCGGTTCACCCAGAAAACCCCACAACGAAAATGCGTGTTCGAAGTCGAAGATAACCGGCGCGCGACCGTAAAACGCAGCCCGCTGCAGCGCGACCCCAAGGCACCCGGCAATTGCGTCTTCGCTGTGCTCATTCGTTGTGAGCTTTAACTTTGGGGTGAGCGACCTCGCGAGCTTGAGCCCATACCCCTGGTCAGGACCAGGCCGGCCGAACTTCTGCGCCACCGGGGCGAACACCGTGGTGATCTCAGCGGGCCGGTCAGCCCGCCACTCGTCCGCCGATGGCATGGGTGAATCTTCACGGACCTCGTCAACCGGCTTAACCGGCACAAATTCAGGCTGTGGCATACGCCGCCCAGCCTGCCACAACCGCTCGCGAAGTATCCAGGTTGCTCCAAGAACTCTTCGAGGGGCCTCGGTGCAAGTGCTGACTCATGGGGATTGGCGCTCACTCGTGGGATTGACGGACGAGTGCATAGGTGATCGAATCGATCAGGGCATTCCAGCTCGCGTTGACGATGTTCTCCGAGACGCCGATAGTCGTCCAGGTTGTGTCGCCGTCCGTCGTGTCAATGAGCACACGGGTTACCGCTCGGGTTCCCGAGGTCGAGTCGAGAACTCGTACGCGGAAGTCAGTCAGATGCACACCGGCAAGCTGCGGATAGTGTGCCTCGATTGCCTTGCGCAGCGCTGTGTCGAGTGCGTTGACCGGGCCGTTACCTTCACCGGTTGCAATCACGCGCTCGTCGCCCACCACAACCTTGACCGTGGCCTCCGTCAAACCGCGGTCATCGCCGATGACGCGGTATGACTCGAGGTCGAAAAAGTTCGGGCGCCAACCGGTCGCGCGGCGAAACAAAAGCTCGAGCGATCCGTCAGCAACTTCGAAGTGGTAACCCTCACTCTCGAGACGCTTGAGGTCATTGAGAATCGACGTCACTGCGTCATCGGACAACTCCAGTTCAAGCTCCCTTGCCTTGAGCTGCACTGTGGAACGCCCTGCCAACTCACTCACTACAAATCGCGTCATATTGCCGACAGCATCGGGCGACACGTGCTCATACGCATCGGGACGCCGTGCAATCGCTGACGTGTGTAGACCCGCCTTATGAGCGAACGCCGACTTACCGACATAAGGCTGTTGCGGATTCATTGTTATGTTCACCAACTCTGCAATGTGATGCGCTACCGGCGTCAGCATCTGCAGGTTTTTGGCCGCGATCGTCTCGACGCCCATCTTCAGCGTGAGATTCGGAATGAGCGTCACGAGGTTCGTGTTGCCGGTACGTTCGCCGTAGCCATTGATGCAGCCCTGCACGTGTGTTGCGCCGGCGCGCACCGAGGCAAGAGCATTTGCAACACCACAGCCGCTGTCATCATGGAAATGACCGCCTATTCGAATTTGCGGTACTGCTGCAACGACCTCGGTAACGATTCGCTCGACGTCTTCGGGAAGCGTGCCGCCATTCGTGTCACAAAGCACCGCCGATTCAGCGCCCGACGTTGCAGCAGCGCGAATGATCCGCAGCGCGAACTCGGGATTGTTCTTGTAGCCATCGAAAAAATGTTCGCAATCGACGAGCACTCACTTGTCTCGCGAGCGCAGGAACGAAACGGAGTCAGCGACCATTGCCTCAGCTTCATCGAGTGTCGTGCGCAGAGCTTCGGTGACGTGATAATCCCAAGCTTTCGCGACGATGCACACCGCATCGGTTTCGCCATCAATCAAAGCAGCAAGACCAGCGTCGTCGATTGCCGTTCCACCGGCGCGGCGAGTGGCGCCGAATGCAACAAGCGTGCTGTTGGACAGGTCGAGCTCTTTACGCGCTCGCTGAAAGAACTCAGTGTCTTTTGGGTTTGCGCCAGGCCAGCCTCCCTCGATGTAGTGCACGCCCAGCGAATTGAGCTGCTCCGCTATGCGCAACTTGTCCTCGACTGAAAGGGACAAACCTTCTCGCTGCGAACCGTCGCGCAACGTCGTGTCATAGATCTCTACATTCATTAGCTCATCAACTCCGTTGGAAAACCGCGATCAGTTAGCTCGCGTACAACTTCTTCGTGTTTGCCGGGCTCTTTTGTTTCGAGCGTCAACTGCACCTCGACTTCGTTCACGCCGAGATATCCGGCGCCCGCCCGGTGGTGTTCGATCAATACGACATTCAGGCCCATGTGCGAAAGCGTCGTCGACAACGCTGCCAGCAAACCCGAGCGATCATCGAGCACGACGCGCAAGCGCAGATACCGGCCAACGGCCGTCAAGCCGTAGTCGATCACTTTTGTAAGCAGCACCGGGTCGATATTGCCGCCGGACAGCACAGCACAAACGGGCCCGGTTCCGTCGATCACCCCACTAAGAATGGCCGCAAGCGGAAGCGCTCCCGCCGGCTCGACAACCGCCTTGGCGCGCTCGAGCAACAAGAGCACGGCTTGGCCGATCTGCTCCTCGCTGACAGTCACCATGCTGTCAACAAGCGTTTTCGCATGAGCAAGGGTTAGTTCGCACACGCGACGAACAGCAATGCCGTCGGCCATCGTCGACAAACTGTCGAGTGTGACTACCGAACCCGATTCGAACGAACGCGTCATCGCCGCTGCGCCTTCGGGCTCTACACCGATGATTTTGATCTCGGGTCGAAGAGACTTGAGCGCGACTGCGGATCCAGAAATGAGTCCTCCGCCGCCAACCGCGAAAACAACGGCTTCTGTACCAACGGGCAACTCGCGGGCTAATTCCAGCCCGACAGTCCCCTGACCGGCGATCACATCGCGATCGTCGAACGGCGGAATGAAATCGGCGCCCGTTTCCTGCGAATATGCCAAAGCGAGCGCGAGGCACTCGGTGAGGTCGCCGTCGACGAGGCGCAAGTGCGCGCCGTAACTGCGCGTCGCCTGAATCTTCGGCAGCGGCGCGGCTGACGGCATGAAAATCACTGCGTGACGGCCGACAAGATCCGCAGCAAGTGCTACTCCTTGCGCGTGATTGCCCGCCGAAGCAGCGACGACTTCGCGACCGGGGTCAAGGCGCGAAATGTGATTGAACGCTCCGCGCACCTTGTAAGAACCGGTGCGCTGCAAATATTCGTGCTTCAGCCAAACTTCGCGTCCGCATTGTTTCGTCAACGAATATGCGAGATCTACCGGAGTAGGCCGAATGAGTTCCGAAAGTTGCCGCTCTGCAGATTC